>JAVCCS010000118.1 GCA_030765365.1 Candidatus Theseobacter exili | reverse complement strand
TTATATTTTTGTTTTTTCCCTGAAATCCACCGCCTATCCTTATTATTCCACCGCCGTCTATTCCGCTTCCATCTATTAAGGATCCTGCTTCAATCAGTATCTCTTCTCCTTCTATTACTATGACGCCACCAACTCCTTTTTTAAGAGCCTTTGCGCTTGTTACGCTGTCCTGGGCTATTGTAACTTTTTCTTCTGCGCTTATCCTTATTGTTCCCCCGCCAGCTTTTACTCCGTCAGCGGTTATCTTGCCCATTTGGTCCACCTGCGTACCCCCGACAACTATGTTCCCGCCTTTTTTTCCTTTCAATACTATCTGGCCTTCATTAACTATCCTGCCTATTTCCAAGTTTACATCTTCTACTACTTCTTCTACCTCTTCATCCACGTCCACCACTTCTTCAGTATCTGAAGAGGTATCCCCTTCGTCATTTGATGAATCGCCTGTATCACCCTCTGCATCTTCTTCACTGTCTTCATCTCCAGAAGATGCTTCTTCACCATCGGTTACTTCTTCAGAATCTTCCGCGCCCGCTTCCTCTTCGTCGCCCTCCGCGTCTGTTTCTTCACCGTCTATCACAAGGCGTATCTCGCCGCCTGCTATCGTGTCTATCAATACCGAATCTTTTCCTGCTCCCAATACCACTTCACGCGCACTTATTCTTCCTTTGTTTTTCACGGATCCTCCAACAAGATACACCGACCTTCCAGATATCGATCCCTTGTTTGTTACTGTTCCGTTGCCGCCGCTGAAAAACATTCGCCCGCTTAAAAAATCTCCGTCGCTCATATTCATTGCCGACGCTATCAACGCTCCCACATTCACTCGCGCACTCGATGTGAACAGGATCCCGTTTGTGTTTATCAAATACACCATACCGTTTGCCAGCAGTTTTCCGGCTATCTCACTGGCTCCGCCTCCTACTACCCTGTTTAATATTGCAGATCCCTTGCTCGGCTGTACAAACTCAACCGTCTCAGGCCTGTCTATATCAAAACTGTTATATTCTACGATAGCTTTCCCTGACTTTTGCTTGATCTTCAGGTAATCCCCGTCTTGTTTAAACTTCACTTCTCCGTGTCTTACGTTCTCTCCACGGGGCAGCGCCAGTGCCGGTTCACAAAACATCACCAGTACCTGCAGTACCATCATCAGACGGAAAAACATCCATCCCGGATGTTTCTGGAAGCGTGCTATCGTCTTCATTTGATTTTCTCCTTCTATGAGTGCGCGATTCTGAATTTCTGTAAATTCAGTTTTAATATATATACAGGCGACCATATTTTGTTTCTAAAACACAACCGCCATATTTCACTATTCAGTTTTTCTCTTTTCGCAGCTTTAGTATGCCACTTCCATTCTTAAGTGAAAGTACCCTTTCGAATCTACGTTTTCGTCCAGTTCCTCAAGATCATCTGTATCTGTTAACGGTATTCCGTAATCAACCCTCAGCTGCATATGACGGCTTACATTTAAACTGAAACCTGCTCCTATTGAAGCCAGTGTGTACTGATCTTCCTCATCCACAGGATCTTTTATAAATACTGCACCTCCGTCAAGAAAGGTTATCAGCTGTAATCTATCAAGAATTTTCCCCTCTTTTATTGCCTCTTCCCGGCTGTCTTTCCCGGGTTTCAGCAAACATCCTGCCCATAAAGGCGTCCTTATTTCAAATCTCCCGTAAACGCCATCGTCGCCAATAACTATACTTCCCGGAAAACCTCTTACTGTTGACATTCCGCCCAGAGACATCTGCTCAGCAGATACCAGCGGCCCGGTTGCTATCTGACCATTAATCTTTGCGCTTAACACCCATTCTCCGGGACCGTCCTGACCTATCCCAAACAACGGCTGAAGCCTTGCTACTGATACCCTGTGCACAAGGTAATCTGCATCGGCGCCGGACCTTAAAAGCTGTATGTCTTCCTTGTCTGATGCACCGAGCGCACCAGCAAAATTAAAAGATGTCCGGCTGTCAATGAAGTTTCTGCCGCCCCACATGTCCGGACTTGTATTTGAATAATTTATCCCAATAGAAACAGGCGCCAATGCTACATTCCTTGAATTAAATGCTGTCTCATCCCCTTCTGCATTCAACACCATATTGTCTTTAATCTTGCGATATACGTATCCAAGCGACACTGTTACATTATGTTTTATGTTGTCTATAAGCTTATACGCCCCCTGTCCGCCTACAAACCATCCGTCTCCGTTTACATCTATACCGGGAACTGCATCTTTTACGTCAAGATCAGTGTATCCGGCAAAACCCATAAAATATCCACCATTGCCTATTTCGTGCGGATAATAATAGTTGCCCGATCCGCCTTTCAGCGTGTTGTTGTTAGTTGAAAAAGGCCCTACATAAGCTGTCAGCACATCGTCGTGTTTTGTCAGATTCAAATGCTGTATTGTCAGTGACGGCCGCCATTCGCCTATTGTCTCGTTACCCGAATTACCTACTGTTATAGCCCCATGTAACGGCATTCTTTCCTTTATATAAAAATCCATATCAACATAACGCACATCGCCTTCTTCCTCTTCGTCCGACCTGACGTGCAGATCCACGTCCATCTTCAGATCGGGATTTGTGTTTGTGCGGTATATTCCGAGATATAAATCTTTATAGTAAAACGCACCGTTTTCATACACCCCGGGCAAATTCCTCCTGAGTTGTCTTTCACTGAAATATTTCCCCGAAAAAGCATTCCCGGTTTTTCTTTCATGAAAGCTCATTGTCCCTATTCGGCCTTTATCAACATATACAACCAGTTTACCCTCAGCCAATGGTCCGGGCTGCAGCGTAAGACTAACCGCATAATAGCCGCTGTTTATTAATGCTCTCTGACATTTACCCAATACCTCACGTATTTCACGGTAGGTCAGGGTCTTTCCTTCGGTATCGGCTATCAGCGTACTGATCATTCCTGTCTGTGCAAGCCAGTCTATATCCCCAAGAACCTCAGTGTTTGTAATTGTTATCTGCTTACCTTTAAGGGATGGATCTATTCGCATCTCACCTTCCGGCTTTGGAAGAATGCTCACTCCTTTGTCTTGTTCCGGAGGAGCTATTATTTCAGGTTGCATTACTCTGTCTTCCGCCTTCTTCAACTCCTGTCCTACACTTGCCGCAGACAGTTTCTGACCGTCGTCCGCAAATGATTCTGAGTGAACACTCAATGTTAACAGTGGAAGAATCCATAGAAGATGTTTCAAAACAGCGGTTTTCTTACGGGGTTTCTGAACGCTTTTCATGGGACCACCTTCGCATTTAAAATTAAACAAAAACATAAAATTCCCTTTTTACTAAATGTAAATCCAGTAATAAGAAATTTTACTATTCAGCGATTTTCGCTTTGCAATTTGTTAATACCTCTCCTTAGGTAAAAAATGAACTTATCAAAAAAAACCGGGTTATGCAAATACAAAATGCTATTAATGTATAAAGTGTTAAAAAAAGCACTAACAAGCGAACGGACATTGACATCTTGATATTTGCAATAAATTACAAAAAGCTGAAAGATATTTTTCTTAAGGGCTTCCTTTAAGCTCATTGTATCGTATATTGATAATATTGAAGCTGTTATGAGCAATTTGTAATTCAAAAAACTTAAAAAAAGAATAGTCGATAATCACTTTTAGTGATATACAGACAAAGCTATAAGCAAAAACACAAAACAAATCATTAAAAATGTAAAAAATAATGGAGTATAAGAAATGCAGAAAGATGAACTGGCATACGTTTTAATTACGCCTTATACAATCAGAAAATCCCGTACTGGCGGTGTAATTGCAAGGCTTTTGGCAAGGAGCAAGTCAGATCTGGTTGCTGCAAGGATGTTTTCACCTGGCAAAAAGTTAATTGAAGAGTATACAAAGGCAATTAAAGAAGCAGATTACGAAGGAGAAGACCCTCTCATAAGAGATTTGTTAATAAAATATATTAGAGACAATTTTTCCAGAAATTCTGAGACAGGCAATAAAAACCGCGTTATGTTTCTTTTGTTTAAGGGCAAGGATGCAATCAGAGAAATGAAAAATAATGTTGTCGGTCATATAACCCGGTTTACTGTAAGCGGAGAAACCATACGTGATACTTACGGTGACCTAATTCTTGATAGAAACGGAAAGGTGAAATATCTTGAACCTGCTGTTCTGGTGATTCCACCATCTCAGCGCAGTGCCGAAAAAGAACTTAAAATCTGGCAGAAATATTCAGATACCGATGGAGGAGTTCTTGAAAATATTGAAGAATATCCAGAAGGGAAAAAACCTGAAAAGACACTGGTTCTAATTAAACCGGATAATTTTGATTCTCCTACTATACGCGTTGGCAATATAATCGATATGTTTTCAAAAACAGGACTGTATATTATTGGAGCAAAAGTAATCCGGATGAGTATCGCCCAAGCTCTGGAATTCTACGGTCCTGTAAAAAAGGTTTTTGAAACAAAATTTGTTGATAGGGTTTACAACAAAGCAGATGAAGCTCTTAGCAGTGTGCTTGATTTTGATATTCCTGAAGAAATAATGCAGAATCTTGCTAAAGCCTTGACCCCTCATTTCGCGGAACATGAATTTGATAAAATTATAGCTTTTATGTCAGGATCTCCTTCCAGAGAAGTCCCTGAAAAGGACTGGGACAAACCAGGAACGTCAAAATGTCTTGCGCTAATTTATGAAGGCATGGATGCTGTTAACAAAATACGCAATGTTCTTGGCTCTACCGACCCTACAAAAG
>JAVCCS010000206.1 GCA_030765365.1 Candidatus Theseobacter exili | reverse complement strand
TCATGAGCGCCGGTCAACGTTGCTGGACGATTTATTTCAGCTGTATTTAAACGTTTTGACACTGCCGGTATGCAGCTTTTATAACTCCATAATTAAACCTTCAAAAAACAGCTTTCCATACTCAGCCAATTGAAAAAAGTGGACTACACCTACAACTCCTCAGAAATGGTTTGGGAGAAAGTCAACAATTACACCTTGAAAGTCTCACTCTAATATTCCTTGACAAGATACCATAATAGAGTTAGTGGTTTAACGTAATCTTTGATCTTGAACGCATCATATGTGATTTTGAACAGCTGTAACCTGGAGGGGATTATGGTCTGATCATCTAAAGCCCTGTTTCTCACAATGAGAGATCGGGCTTTTGTTTTATAGACAGGATTTATTTGGCGCCATAAGGAGAGTATAGGAAGTTTTTCCATTTATTGAAACGTTTGGATTATCGTTGCACGAATCACTATCTTGCCGGAAATTTTAAAATGGACACACGTCATAAAGAAAGAATGGAAGCCATTGGTGATGTTGCACTCCCCCCTAAAGGAACACAATCTCGTATATTATTAGACAGAATATTAGAAAAAAGATCTTCTCCCGAACAAAAGAAAATTATAAAAAACCTATGGAAAAAAGCTTATGCTATCGTATCGTGTCAGCAATTAAATGGTGCTGGACATGAAACAGATCAAACCCTCAGATACTTTCAAGCAGAATACAATAATAGAATTTGGGCTCACGGGTTGCGTTCGATTCCGTCAACTTTCAATGTTGCTGAAGCATTCTTTCAATATGATCCAATGCTGAATGCAGTTATCTTACATGAAGAACAAAATTATTTATTTTCAATTGTTGATTTCGTTAACTGGTATACTTCTCAAGATATTGATTTTAATCTTTTAATAGCATTAGAGTCTTTGTCGCCTGGCATTATTTATAC
The DNA here is from genome assembly GCA_030765365.1 of Candidatus Theseobacter exili. Lineage (GTDB taxonomy): Bacteria > Auribacterota > JACPWU01 > Theseobacterales > Theseobacteraceae > Theseobacter > Theseobacter exili. The sequence goes on along the minus strand of JAVCCS010000206.1, from coordinate 1,834 downwards.
CGATGACACTTTATTTGATCCCGCTGACTTACTTTACGGTATTGAAAAGGGCGCCGAAATTGGTGTCGTTGGTTTTGCAATGGTTCGTTTTGGAACAGAAATATCTATTCTATGCATAGCGGGTGAAACAGGAAATCTTATTAAAAAAACAAAGGAAATCAAAAGAATTATTTCAACAGGGAACCCTGTGCAAGGTCGAGAGAACATTAGGCCAGATCCTGATCTCATTCTAGAGGCAGTCCCTTTAAAAAGTAAAACACCTTTATGGCGGTTGATAGCATTAACCAGATTTGATCTCAAAGATATGAGTCAGTCTGTGCGCTACGTTTGTCATGATATCGGCACTTCTTTTTTTATTGAAACGGACGATCCTGCTACGTTTTTGGATATGAATGGAATGTTTATAAAAAAGGAGATCGAAGAGCACGCACGTCAAAGTAATGAAAAAATCCGAGGATATAATTCTTTATTTGACTTATGTTCTACATCTTTATTTCTGCCATTGTATTTTGAAACTTTTTCTGAAGATGTCGTTCTAGAAAGATTTAGGACAGATTATGCAAATGAGATGAAGAAGGTATCACTGCAAAACATAAAAAAGCACGCCCCGCATGCAATTAAACAACCCTACAGAGTTGTTAGTGTACTAAGAGGCTCCGAAACTTTAACTGATGTATCTGCCACCATCTATTCTATTCCCAATTTTCATGTTGAAACTACAGGTTATTGGCGGAATTTAGAACCGGGGAAAGTTGGTACTGACAGGAGTGGCAATCCAATCCACGGTCGTACATGGGTTTCAAAAAAGCTCTCATGGATGGAGGCAGACGAACCCAAAGCTTTAGTAGCACAAAAAGGACCTAAAAAAATTATCCCTGTTGGTCCGGCACCTGGATTTATATATGTAATGAGATCCCCCGTACACGCTAGGAATGTGTTCAAAGTTGGACTTACAAAGCGAACTACGAGGGAAAGAGCTAATGATCTTTCCAGCGCAACAGGGGTTCCTGGCAAGATTTATGTTATGAATGAGTGGGCAGTTGGTGACTGCATATCCGTTGAAAAAGCAATTCACAAACAGTTGGCAGAATATAGAGTAGACCCGAGACGAGAGTTTTTTGAAGCCCCGCTAGAGCATATTGTGTCAGTAATTGAAAAAAATATTCAGGAATATGATGCAAAAAAGCACAAATAAAATGCTGATTAAATAAAGAAAAGGCAAATCAAACGGTCAAGGTGACAGATGAGTAGACAATACGAAGAATATATGGAAAAGCAAAACAGAAAAAAAGAATCTCTTCTTGATTTGCCTGACCAATTCGAAGAAAGCCAAATCAAGATTGAGAAACTACAAGAAGAATTGTGCAAGAGTTCGTCGTGGAAATCAAAACTCAAGGACTATATTATTGGCGGCACAATTGGTGCAATTCTTGGTTTTGTATTATCCAAGTTTTTGGGTTAGCTTGTCACAAATCCAACCATGGATTTAACACTAAACATCGTTCCGCTGTGAAATTATAGGGACATAACACTTAATTCAGTCTTTTTGTTTTTTCTTAGGTCCGGGTTTTTGTCTCGGAATCATGGATGTTCTCTTAATTCTATTTGATACAATGGTGACAACAGCGACTATTTTTTCTTGACAAAATATATTGGGAGAGGGATCGTAACCGTAGATAATACAGAACAAGGAGGAATCGATATGGTAGATCAACACATGTACCTGAGTCCGGCATGGCGCGATGAAGCGCTCAAAAGGCTCCAGACCGAGCTCACACCGGAGAAGATGAATCATGTCACGACATCGATGTCCAACATCTATAAGAACTGTCCC
>JAVCCS010000285.1 GCA_030765365.1 Candidatus Theseobacter exili | reverse complement strand
TCAGCAAAAGGCAGTTTGATAAAGCCCTGGAAAAGATAAGAGAAAAAAATTCGCTGCCTGCTATTTGTGGCAGAGTCTGCCCGCAGGAAGATCAGTGTGAAAAGGTGTGTATTGTTGGTATAAAAAATGACCCGGTTGCTATCGGGAGACTGGAAAGGTTTGTAGCTGACAGGGGACTATGTGGTGAAGAAAAAAAGAGTGACAAGCCGGGGCACCTATGTGCTGGTGATAGCGGAGATTTGAAACATGAAAGCAAACTTTCAGGGGCTAAAATAGCAGTGATAGGTTCAGGGCCGGCAGGTCTAACATGTGCCAGTGAACTTGCAAAGATGGGATATAAAGTAACTATTTTTGAGGCCTTGCATAAGCCAGGCGGAGTACTTGTATATGGAATTCCTGAATTTAGACTGCCAAAAAAAATATTATTTGATGAAGTAAAATTTGTAGAAAACATGGGAGTAGAAATAGAATTAAATACAGTTGTTGGAAAAATTTTTACAATTGATGACTTGTTAAACAACGGCTACAAGAGTATTTTTATCTCTACTGGAGCAGGCTTGCCATATTTTATGGATATCCCGGGAGAGAATTTAAATTATGTATATTCTGCTAACGAGTATCTTACCCGCTCAAATTTGATGAAGGCATATCTATTTCCAGAGTTTGATACCCCAATAGCGAATGTTAATAAAATAGCAGTTGTTGGCGGAGGAAACGTGGCGATGGATTCAGCACGAACTGCCAAAAGGCTTGGTGCAGAGCATGTGTACCTCATATACAGGAGAAGTGAAGTAGAGATGCCTGCAAGAAATGAGGAAATAGAGCATGCTAAAGAAGAGGGGATTGAATTTTTGCTTCTCACCAATCCTGTAGAGATTATAGGAAAAAATGGGTGGGTTGATAAAATAAGATGCATCAGGATGCAGCTTGGTGAGCCTGATGAATCTGGCAGAAGAAGGCCCAATCCTATTTTAGGGTCAGAGTATGATATAGATGTAGAAGCAGTTGTCATGGCTATAGGACAGGGCCCAAACCCCCTCCTGACCTCATCTGTCAGTGATTTAAAATTAACAAAGAGGGGAAATATAGAAGCAGATCCTGAGACTGGCAAAACCAGCAAAAGAGGAGTATTTGCTGGAGGAGACATAGTGACTGGTGCGGCAACTGTTATACTGGCTATGGGAGCAGGCAAAAAATCTGCAATGGCAATTGATGATTACATAAAGACTGGTAAGTGGTGACAATTAGTGATAAGCCTTAAAATTATGTATAATCCAATATAGTGAAATGAGTTTAAATAAATTTCAGTAAAAAATTTTGGGGGATGAAATGGGAAAAAAATTATTTAAATTATTGTTAATTACTACTGCAGGGATTTTTCTTTGTGGAATAATTTTGTCAGGTTGTTCTGCTTTTAAGGAAGATTCTGAGTTTAGCGTGGAAGAAAGTTACGAGGTTACTTCAGAGAAGGCGGTTTCATTGGAGTCTGAATATGTAGAATTTGAAGAAATGGCTGTAAGTGAAGAAGCAGCAGAGGAGCCCGGTTACAACAGTGATCTGCCATTAGGTTTGGATAGGAAAATAATTAAGAGTGCTTACATTGAGTTAGAAATTGAAAGCGGTAAGTTTGAAAGCAGCTTATTTAAAATTTCAAACTTGGCTGAACAAAATGGCGGTTTTGTAAGCAATACACAAAGTTATTCAGATTCAGAGGGAAATCTGACAAGCGTCAGGATAAATATAAGGATATCTTGCGACAATTTTGACTTTGTAGTAGACAAAGTAAGGGCAATAGGCACTGTTGAAAGTATTAGTATGTCCGGACAGGATGTTACACAGGAGTATGTTGACCTGGAAAGCAGGCTTAAGAATCTGAATGCTCAGGAAAAGGTTCTCTTAGATTTGATGAGTCAATCAAAAACTGTTGCAGACAGCATAGAAGTGCAGAGAGAACTAAGTTATGTTCAGGGTGAAATTGAAGTAATCAAAGGAAGAATGAATTATCTGGACACTATGATTTTTTTTTCAACCATTGATGTATATCTCCATGAACCAGAGCCAATAAGAACAACTCCTGGCTGGGGATTCCTTGATGCCTTAAAGAGAGGGCTCCGGGGAGCAGTGAAAGTACTTAATGGGACTATTGTCTTCTTAATTGTTATGAGTCCGGTACTGGTACTAATAGCTATAATTTTAATTATAGTATGGCTTATAATTAGAGCAAGAAAAAGAAGAAGAACAAAAAAGGAATGAGGGCAGTATGAATAATTCTAATATTTTTGGCCATTTATGTATGACGTTTGGCCTGGGCGTATTATGCGGGATCCTTTTTTGCTTTATCAACCCCGGTTATCTTTATTATTTCTGCATGCTAAAATATTTAAGGTCTACTCCTGGGTATTAAACAGTAGTATTGCTGCCGCACTTGTTACTATTGTCATTGCTATCAACGCAAAAATATCTATATGCAGGGGATATAGCTGGACCGCAGCATCTCTTAGAAGTACGAATCTCATTGCATCAACTCCATAAGAAAGAGGATTTATTTTTGAGATATAAGCCATCCATTTTGGAACATTGGCCAGCGGAAATAGTGCTCCTGACAAAAAAAACATTGGCATCAACATAAAGTTGGTTATCACTTGAAAACTTTGCATTGTTTTTAGTTTAGAAGCAAGAACAATTCCTAAAGAAGAAATACACGCAGCAGTGAGGAACATAATAGGGATTAATTTTAATACTGAACTAAATGTAATTGGAATTTTTAGAAATGGCGCAAATATTAATATTATGCTGCCCTGAGTCATTGCTATTGTTGAGCCTCCTAAAATTTTTCCTACCACTATGGATGTTCTGGATATAGGAGAAACTAAAATTTCTTTTAAAAATCCAAACTCCCTGTCCCATATTATGGATACCGCACTAAAAAAGGATGTAAAAAGAACTGTCATGCCTATTATTCCTGGAAACATAAAAGGTAGGAAGCCTCTGTCTCCATTGCCCCCTCCGAACATTTTAAAAGAACTTGCAACCCCAGTTCCAAGAATAAATAAAAATATTGCAGGCTGGGCCATAGAACCAATAATTCTTGGTCTATCCCTGAAAAACCTTTTTATGTCTCTTAGCCAGATGACATACACCCCTGTTAATTCCTTCATGGTTACATTCTTCCCCTCATCCTTAATTTAAAAGCAT
>JAVCCS010000215.1 GCA_030765365.1 Candidatus Theseobacter exili | reverse complement strand
TTGATGTGATAAGGAAAGAGTTTAAGAATAAATATGGTTATGAAATAATCATTCCCAATTTATTAAGAGAAATAATTAGAGATGATTATAAGCAAAATTGGGAAAATAGATTAGCACATCAAATATTCAATCTCCATGATTTTGGTGTGATAACTAAAGATTTAAATGAATTGATAAGGAAAAAATTCAAACAATAATTTTTTATTGTTAATGCGAAACAAAGGGGACCGTTTTACTATCTTTGTAGGTAAGAGGGGGTCTATAATTTAAAAAAAGAATTTCAGGAATGTAAATAGGGTTAAATCTTTACAGGCTGACCGAGAATAACTCAATTATACAACAAAAACAAAGGAAACAAAAAGGCATTTTTGTATAATAGATGGTAGAAAAAGGAGGCTCGAAAATGCCTAAATTTAAGCCCTACTGGTAGAATCAGGTTATGTTATTCCCTGAATCCATTGATGATTATGTCTCGGAAAATCACCTGTCAAGAACAATCGATGGTATCGTTGAAAAACTATTGTCGGGTATGGTTTTCCTCAAGGTAAGTGCTATGTTGATGAACATGGTTTTATATTAAGTGCAAAAAAATATTGGAATAAACTCAAGGAGTGTCTCAAAAAGGAAAACAGTGAGTCGGTGACAAATTGTCACCAACTGAAAATTAAAGCCGCTGATGGAAAAAAATACCTAACTGATGCTGCCGATCCGGAAACCTTGTTACGGCTTATTCAGTCTGTTCCCAATCCTAAGGCTGAACCAATAAAGCTTTGGCTAGCTAAAACTGGCTATGAACGGATGCAGAATATGGCAGATCCGGCACGGTCTCTGGGCAGGGCTCGTGAATACTGGCAGCAGCACGGCAGAAGAAAGACAAACGGGGGACGTTTCTTTGTTTCCCATAGGAATATAGGAATAAAAAAAGAATTCAAAAAAAGGGAATATTGTCCTGATCCCGTAGAAGCTTTAGGTTTTATTGCCGCGATTAACGAACGGTACAATTGAGGTGTAAAATAATGAAAAAAAATAAACAAATTGCTAAACAAAACAGTTTCACGGAATTTTTGCTCTATACTTCACCAAACGGCAAGGTGAAAGTGGAGATATTTTTGCGTGATGAGACAGTCTGGCTTTCACAAGCAAAAATTGCTGCACTATTCGATATAGATCGATCTGTTATCACTAAACACCTTAAAAATATATTTGAGAGTGGCGAATTACAAGAAGATTCAGTATGTGCAAAATTTCCACATACTGCCACAGACGGTAAGACCTACAAAACAAAATTTTATAATCTCGATGTTATTATATCTGTCGGCTACCGTGTTAATTCAAGACAGGCAACACATTTTCGCATCTGGGCAACTCAAGTACTCAGGGAATATATTATCAAAGGTTTTGCTATGGATGATGAACGGTTAAAAAATCCCAACAACATTTTTGGTAAAGACTATTTCGAAGAGCAACTGGCACGAATCCGTAACATTCGCTCAAGTGAACGTAGATTTTATCAGAAGATCACCGATATTTATGCGCAATGCAGTGTCGATTATAATCCAAACGAAATGATCACCAAGCAATTTTTTTCTAAACAAAACAGGGGACGGTTCTTTGTTTGACATCACTCCACTGATAACATAAAATATTAGCGGGGTGTTGTCTTATGCCAAGAGAAGCAAGAAAAATAAGTAAAAGCAAAATATATCATGTCATGATAAGAGGAATCAACCAGCAAAACATCTTTGCAGATGATGAAGATTATGAAAAATTCATGGCTATTCTTGATACTTACCACAAAAAGATTGGATACGAAATATATGCTTATTGCTTAATGGGCAATCATGTTCATTTGCTAATCAAGGAAGGAAAAGAAATCCTTTCCAATACCATGAAGCGAATAGGAGCAAGTTATGTCTATTGGTACAACTGGCAGTATAACAGAAAAGGGCACCTGTTCCAGGACAGGTACAAAAGCGAAGCCGTTGAAGACGATGCCTATTTTTTAACTGTCTTAAGATACATTCATCAGAATCCTCTAAAAGCGGGATTGACCGATGATATTGGTTCATACAAATGGAGCAGTTACAAGGAATACACTTCCGAAACAAAGAGAGTCAATGTTGATTTTGTTCTTTCTCTATTTGCCAAAGAAAAGGATAAAGCTATTGAAAAGTTTAAAAGGTTCAACTATGAATCTAATAACGATCAATGTCTTGAAGTCACCGAGAAAAAGAAAACCTTATCCGATAAAAAAATAAGGCAGTTAGTGTTAAAAAAATTTGATATAGATGTAGCCTCATTTCATGATGTACCATCAAAAACTCAAATTGAAGTTCTGAAATATTTAAAGAAACTGGATGGAAGCTCATTGAGGCAGTTGTCTAGATTGACAGGGTTGACTGTCAATAAGATTTTTAAAGTTTAAAATGGAGAATCGTCCCTAGTTTTTTATCCATAAGAAAAAAATTTGGGTAATGTATATAATGCGATGAAGAAAAACAGAAAATTCTTTCAATATTTTAAAGAATATCAATGGTCTACCATGCTTACCATGATCAGAAACTGCCGGCTAGGTCCTAAAATTTGCAGTGAAGATTTTAGTAATAAGCTTGTTGTTATAACCGGGGCTACTTCAGGTATTGGTTACCATACAGCTAGAAAATATGCTGCTCATGGTGCAAACTTATTGTGTATTAATCGAAACTTACAGAAATCTAAAGATCTTCGCAGGGAAATTGAAAATGAATTTAATGTTAAGT
>JAVCCS010000321.1 GCA_030765365.1 Candidatus Theseobacter exili | reverse complement strand
GCCATATATTTTAGCTAAAAAACATGAATACTCAGAAACTCTTTTTACATGATTTCCTGTTTCTTTTGACCGTTTTTCAGCAACTTCACCTAGTTTAAATATTGCTTCCTTACGATTCTCAAGCATCTCATTGTTTAGTGTAAAAACGTCACGTACTGCCTTTTTTAATGTTATTAATGTTCCCACTCTAGATAATATCTCATACCTATCATAGGGTTTAATAATATAATCATTGGCACCTGTCAAAAAGCCGGTAACTATATCATCAGCTCTGCTTTTTGCAGTCATTAAAAGAATTGGAAGTTCGTAGAGAGAATAGTCTTCCCTCAACTTTTTACATACTTCGTACCCAGACATTTTAGGCAGCATCACATCTAAAAGAATAACATCATATTCATGCTGCTTAATTAGTTTTAGCGCACTCATTCCATCAGTTGCGATATCAACTATATATTTTGGTGCCAGCATTAAACCTTTAATCAACGTAATGTTGTTAGGGGACACGGTTTTTGTCAGTAAAACCACATAGTTTGGACAAACTTGGATTCAGGTAGTGGTTGCAAAGGGCACAGAACCACCCGTACCCTTTTACATGATATATAATATCTAGTATTAACAAAAAAACAACCACTTTTATTGTATTGAAGGTTGATGGGACTTTCAAGTATAATCCTGAAAATTTCAAAAAAATTTATCAGGAAGAATACAAAAGCAGAATAACACATGGGTTTATTCGAAGTGAGTTGGGTCTTTCAGAATGTATCAAGCTTAAGTTAAATGGAACCTTTGAAAGATGGCTGTATTTACTAGATAAAAATGATAATGTTTTTAAGGTTGAATATCGTGTACAGACTGCACTATGGATCAATCCTGAAACGGGCAAAAAGAATTATGTCAGTATTTTCCCAAATTTCATTAAGAGGTATTGCCAGCCAAGTCTTCATTTGCTTGAGTATATTAGTTGCCATACTAGAAAGGGTGAGGATGTTTTAAGGCACATTGATGACCCTGAAGGACTATTCTCTTGCGAAGACCGATTTGTAATTGCTATTAAACGTATTGAGATTGATACTTTTAATTTAAATTACTCTGCTTTACTTAATTCCAGGTATGTTGAGGTTTTCAACAGGCCGATTTCTGTTATAAAAAATCATGTTGAAATGTTAAGAAGATTTAAGTCAATGTTTACCCTTGTTGAGACAGCTAGACAGTACTTTGGTCAGCACCTTGGTGTTCTTGCACAAGTGAATACCCTTATCCTTCTTTAAATATCAATCATAGTATTAAGTCTATCCTCGTGTTGTAAAACAATACCACAATAATCTATTATTGCTAGTTTTAATTTTAAATTATTCTATTTTAAATATATTAGTTCATATAAACTACATTTTTTAGTATTCTTTCTGTTGTATATCCATTACATGTTTCTAACAGCAAGAAACCCACGTATAACACCTTTATGAACATATGCGGTATAGTTTGTAGCATAAGAAAACACAGGAGGTGTTATACGTGGCGGAATTGCCTATAAAGAAAGAAGATGCTGTTGCATTTTTCAGATTTCAGATAATATCAGAAATGCTGGATGCTCAAAAAGGATTCGTTGAATCTACTGCAAAAAAAATAGCAAAAGACCAGTTTAATGATGTTGTTAACAAGCAAATTGTTACTTTTTCAGAAAGAACTATTTGGAGATATTATTCTGATTACAAAAAGCATGGGTTTGATGGATTAAAACCCAAGTTACGAAGTGATAAAGGTACTCATCCTGGTATCAGCAATAATACAATCCATGACATACTTGCACTAAAGAAGGAACTTCCACTCAGATCAGCAGCAAAAATTATTATTATGCTAACTTTAGCAAATAGAATTGAGGAAAATGCTCTTCACATAAGAACTGTAAACCGTATCCTCTACCAATATGGCTACACACGTGAAAGCTTATTGAAAAATAAACGAATATATGTCAAGCACGAGAAAGATAGAATTTGTGATATGTGGCAAAGCGATGTTATGAGTGCATTCTACATTCCAGATGGCAATAATGGTAGTAAATTAGCATATTTGATTGGTATTGTTGATGACCATTCCAGAAGAGACATGCATTCAGAGTTTTATCTAGATTCAACGCTTACAAGACTTGAAGATACTTTAAGAAAGGCTGTCATAAAATTCGGAAGCCCGGTTTCCCTGTATGTTGACAATGGTAAAATTTATGTATCCGAGCAATTTAGGCTTATTTGTGCAAGACTTGGCATCAAAATACGCTATTCTACACCGTTTCACCCTGCTGGAAAAGGCAAAATTGAGCGTTATTGGCACAATGTTCAAGAATCGTTTATTCCTGAGATGAAGAAGCAAAAAGTTAAATCATTGTCAGAACTCAACGACCTGTATTTTGCATGGAAAAAAGCTGAATACGATAACAAGTTACATTCTTCAGTAGGTATGACACCTGTGGAAAGATGGAATATGTCTATTACAGCTGGTACAAAGCTTAAGTTCTTCTCCCCAGTGGAATTAGAGGAAGTGTTTTTACATGCCGAACGAAGAGTTGTAAATAAATATGGAGTGGTATCTTTTGAAGGAAATACATACGAAGCTCCTGCAGAACTTATTGGCAAAGTTGTTATAATAAGATTTAACCCATTTCACCTTAATTATCTTCATGTTTATTTTAATGATAAATATTTTGGTACTGCAAAGATAATTGATTTAAAAACAAAAAGACACAAGAGTGTAGGTTCAATACCTGAAGAATCAGGATACGACAGTGAAATATCTCACATGTATCTTGAAAACATCAAAAGCAATTATCAGAAGTATCTCAAGGATCAGCTTACAATGTCTATTAACAAAAATTTAGCAGGTGAAAATGAACCCGAAGTAATCAATCCCGATAATCATCCAATGCGTCCCCCAAAAGAAATAGAAATAACTATTACAAGGAATGAATTTATTGATATTGTAAAAACATCAATAGGAATGACAGAGCTAACATTTCAGGAAAAAGGCAAACTACATGACCTTTGGAATACCTTTAAAGAATTCAATAAAGACATTCTTGTATCTATACTTTCAGACATATCTCAAAAAACCAATGATTTTAATAGAAACTTTTTATATTACATAGCACAACTACGTACACGTTACATTGAAAAATTGTCAGAATTGGAGGCTCATATTGATGAATAATGTTTTGAAATCTGTCTGTGAGCATTTTAGCATGCTCAATATACCATTTCTTCAAAGAAGTAAAGTACCCTTTGAAAATGATAACTTTACAAAATGTATGACACTTCTTTCACCAGCTTTTTTTTCAAGACATTTGGTCGTAATATCTGCAATACCTGGTGTTG
>JAVCCS010000004.1 GCA_030765365.1 Candidatus Theseobacter exili | reverse complement strand
GAAGCTCCGGAAATGGGATTGCTTAAAGTTGATCAATCAGGAAATATTAAAGAGTTTGTTGAAAAACCCAAGGATAGCTCTGTAATTGAGAGATTTAAAGCTCCAGACAGTCTTTTTGGCACCCAGAAAAGGACAAACAACCCGGATCTATGTCTTGCTTCTATGGGCGTATACGTTTTCAAACCAAATGTGCTCGAAAAAGTTCTTTCTGATCGTGATAAAACGGATTTCGGGAAAGAAATAATTCCATTGTCTATACACAAATATAAAGTAATGGCATATCCTTTCTTAGACTATTGGAAAGACATTGGAACCATTGCTGCATTCTTTGAAGCAAATATTGATTTAGCTCAGCCGCAGCCGCCATTCAGGCTTTACGAACCCAAATGGCCTATTTATACGCATCAAAGATCGCTCCCCCCAAGCAGGGTTATCCATTCAGAGATAAGAGACAGCCTGCTTGTAGAAGGATCTGATATTGATGGAGCTCACATTGAAGATTCAATAATCGGTGTCAGAAGTATTGTTAGAAAGAATACACATCTTAAAGAAGTGGTTATGATGGGAGCCGATTTCTATGAAGGGGAGCAAGTTCTGGGAGTGAGAAAATCTTCTGCCAGAAATACACCACCATTAGGAATTGGTAAAAACTGCATGATAAGAAGAGCAATAATAGACAAAAATGTATGTATCGGTGATGATGTTATAATTAGATCAAAGGAAGGAATGAAGGATTCAAAGGGTAAGACACACTGGATCAGGGATGGGATAACAATAATCCCCAAAGGGACAGTCATCCCTTCGGGTACTGTGATATAAGTGTCGAAAACAATTTCAAAACATCAAAGTTGGATTTACTCTAGTCCATGAAGATAAAGAGAAAAGGCCCAAGTTCTAACTTTTTTAACACAACATAAATTGATTTTACTTAATAAACTTTTGACAAGCCTTATAAAATCTCATGTTAACATTATAGATTGGATAGAATATTGTTCGAAAAATATCATTCTTATTATAGCGATCGAAAAAGCGTGCTGTCTATGGGGATGAGTCATGATTATTTAACCGCTATCGAAGGGGGATCGACAATGATTCGTCTTGGTTATGCAATGTTTGGTGAAAGAAAGTATGTATGAGAGGTTATAAGCAGATAAAAAAAGTTGCTATAATTGGGGCAGGAAACATGGGCGAAGCCATTATTGGTGGCATTTTGAAAACTAGGCTTTTCCCTGCACAGGACATTACAGCAATGGACTTAAGAGAAGACAGGCTGAGATATATTAAAGACAAGTTCGGGGTAGAGGTGACATCTAATAGTATTTCTGCTGTACGCGAAGCAAACCTGGTAGTGTTGTCAGTAAAACCGCAGGTTGTTAGAGATGTTTTAGAGTTGATAAGAAGTGCTGTTGCTCCCGGACAATTAATTCTTTCTATTGCTGCGGGTGTGTCCACAAGAAAAATAGCAGAAATTCTCGGAGATGATGCAAGAATAATACGTGCGATGCCAAACACACCTGCATTGGCAGGCTGCGGAATGTCGGCAATTTGTCCTGGTGAATCATGTTCGAAACAAGATCTAGATATCATATCAGATTTCCTCAGGTCAGTAGGTGAAGTAATTCGTGTTCAGGAACCATTAATGGATGCGGTAACTGCCCTTAGCGGCAGTGGGCCTGCTTATGTGTTCATGTTTATGGAGGCCATGGTAACTGCAGGGATTGAGCTGGGGCTTAATCGCCAGACTGCAAAAACACTTGTGGTAAATACTGTAGCCGGCGCTGCAGCTTTAGCCAGAGATTCAAAGCAAGAATTGTCGGTCTTAAGAGAACGTGTAACTTCTCCAGGAGGCACGACAATGGCGGCTCTATCTGTTTTGGAAGATGGATGTTTTTCAGAGTTGCTGAAGCTTGCTGTTCGTTCTGCTTCGGAACGTTCAAGACAATTAAGGGAGATGTTTTAATGAATATTATATATTTTCTTTCTCTATTAGTAAATTTTTATACTGCAATTCTTGTAATGCGAGTGATTTTTTCCTGGATACAAATGGATCCCTATAATCCTGTAGCTAAAATAGTATACTCGATGACAGAGCCGCTCCTTGGAGGGATTAGACGAAACCTCCCTGTAGTTGTCTCCGGCATAGATTTTTCCCCATTAATTGCATTGCTTCTAATTCAGTTTATTTTTAGACTGCTTGTAAGAATGCTAATATGACTAACAATAATAATGATGGAATTGTTGTGAGTTTGCGAGTTCAGCCTGGGTCCAAGCAGCAAGGCGTAGAAATGCTTCTGGATGGCACAATTAAAGTAAGACTTCAGGCTCCTCCTGTAGAAGGCAAGGCAAATAAAGCTCTTATTGATTATCTTTCCAAATTGTTTGGCATAAAAAAATCTGCAATAAGTATCCACAAAGGAGAGAAATCAAGAAACAAGAAATGTTTCATTTATGGCATCTCGCAAAAATATATGGTAGATACTATCAAAGAAAATGCATAGATAATCATTTTCAGTAAATCGTTTTATAGCTTATGAATAAAATCTATTGATTTTTCGCATTGACAGCATATATGTGTTTTGCTAATATCCAGCCACTAAAATCAGATTAATGAGGAAAATATGTCTGAATACAAAAATACATTATCATTACCTTCGACTTCGTTCTCAATGAAGGCAAATCTCAGCACAAAAGAACCTGAGATTATAAAATCATGGGATGAAATATCTCTATTGGATATTTTGTACAAAAAAAATAAAGGTAATCAAAAGTATATTCTACACGATGGTCCGCCGTACGCCAATGGCAATATTCACATGGGACATGCCCTTAATAAAATACTAAAAGATATAATCGTAAAACATAAAACCATGTGTGGATTCAATGTTCCTTTTGTTCCTGGATGGGACTGTCATGGACTTCCTGTTGAACATCAGCTTTTCAAAAAACTTGGAAAGGATAAAAACGAGGTTGATCAAATCCAGTTCAGGAAGAAAGCAAAAGATTATGCCTGTCATTATGTTGCTGTCCAAAAGGAAGAGTTTCAGCGTCTTGGAGTTTTTGGTGACTGGGAAAACCCATATTTAACGTTAGATCCTTCTTATGAAGCTCAAATAATAAATTGTTTTAAGGTTTTAGTGGAAAAAGGTTTTGTTTACAAGGGTTCCAAGCCTGTCCATTGGTGCCCAACTTGTGAAACAGCATTAGCAGAAGCAGAAGTTGAATATGAAGCACATACATCACCTTCAATATTTGTCAGATTTCCTCTTTTAGAGTTGCCTGAAGGATGGTCCTCAACAAAAAAGCCTTATGTTTTAATATGGACGACTACTCCATGGACATTGCCTGGCAATGTGGCGATTGCCGTACATCCTGAGCTGGATTATATTGCAATTGAGTCAGATGATTCTTGTTATATTTGCGCAGAAGGGCTGGCTGCTTCTGTTGTAGAAAAAATAGGGATACCCAATCCAATCAGGAAGGGATTATGGAAAGGCCGAGAGCTGGAAGGCTTAACTGCAGGCCATCCATTCATTGACAGAAAATCCCCTTTGGTTTTTGCAGAATATGTAACACTAGATCAAGGCAG
>JAVCCS010000264.1 GCA_030765365.1 Candidatus Theseobacter exili | reverse complement strand
GCGACTCTATGAATGCAGATCTTCCTTCTCCAATAACATCAACCAGGCTTTTACTGTCAGCTTCAAGCATTTGTTCAATCTCACCCATTGCCGCAGCAATTCCGGGGTTAACAGCATCATTGGAAATAGGTTCTCCTAACTGAAAGTTCCTGGGATTAAATGTTTCAAGAAAGGAAGCAACCATTCCGGCGTAAGCCATGTTATCCTGTTTGAACTGATTTAAAAAACCAGGCACATCGATTCCACGCACATAAAGATCTTCGGCTGCCGCTTGAAGTGCTTCTTCAGGTAAGACTCTTCCTTCTAAAAGAACCGCAGCAAGCCTTTCGGCCTGAAAAGAAGCAAAAGGTTTTACCGAACTTTCAAAATTATCAAGCAGTGAAACATCTTCACCTTCTTCAACATCAGCAGGAAGGGCAACCCCCATTTCAACTCCAGCTATGCTAAAAGGTATGTAATGCGTATTATTTATTCTTTCTATCCTGTTTACATGAACCCTTATGGTGTTTGAAGTTTCATCAAACTGTCTTCTGGCAGCTTCCTGTTCTGCCGCAGGAAGATCCTGAATCATTGTTTCAAACCGAGCTCTCCAGGCTTCATCTGTTTTGAATTTAACACCGGCAGGAGTACCTCTGCGAGCTTTCTTCACCTCTTCCCAGGATTTCACCGCCAGAAGCAAATCAAACAATCCCTTGGAAACAATATCAAACAGATCAATACTTTCCAGTTTTGTAATGACGAGATTTCTAATCTCAGGCCCGGGATTAGGATTTTCTTTTAACCAACGGGTAAGCTCCTGTGGATTCATGCTCATAATCATAGTACCAAGCATATCTGCAACTGTTCTCCGAGAAGAAAGTGCTTGCTGAATAACAGGTTTCTCAGCGGAATCTTTCCTTTTTGCATATCTACCCTGGGTTGACTGAACCAGCTTTTCCAAAACTGAACGTTCATCTTTCATTATGGATATATACGGTGTTTTGACGTCGATTTTAGAAATTCTCGGTGTTACAACAACGTAGGAAACACCTTTTTCCTTAAAAATTTTTGTAATGCCTTCCGTATGAAATCCACCAGCCACCAGGATTGCAGCACCAACTCCCTCTTTTTTCATATCCTTCAAAGCATTGTCAACTATTGCATGGTCTCTCTCTTCAGCAATCTCATAAAAACGCTCAAGAGTTGGAAGGTTTCTGTTAAGGGAATAAACAGAAGGATCTATTTGAAAATTAAAGTTGTACCGTTTGTTTTCTTTCTGTATAAAACTTACAAGTTCACTAATATTCAGGCTGTTTTTGTTATCAAAGAAAAATCTAAGGTTAGCCCGTGTCATTTCCAGGTAGTAAAAAGCATTGAGCATTGTCAAATATTCTTCAAAATCACCAATGCGCTTCTGTTCTGGCGTGGTATATAGCTTGTTTTTTATCAAAAGAACAACTTCATCTGCCTCTTTAAAAACTATCTCCCTGTCAATTTCCTCAAAAAGCTTGAGCATCTTCAGATAACCGGCAAAATTCAATTTATCTTTGATTGATATTCCGTGATCTGCCAGCATACCCTCAAGAAAGGTGAAATAGTCATGAGGCGTTGTACGTTCAAGCCGATAATAAAGGCTTTGAGAAAGAAGTTCAGAAACGTCTTCGCTTGGGAGATTTTCACTCAAAGTATTTACCAGCTCCAGGCGTTCTTTTTCAATCCCGTCAAAATCCAGTGAGTTCTCAAGCTTGTCAACCTCCAGCATTCGTTCAAAGTTTGAAAAAGAAGACAGTTTAATACCAAGACTGCCTGCAAGTTTTTGAAGATATAATCCGTAGTTGGCAAACGTATTTTCGCTGTTATCATAATTTTCCTGCTGCTTTGTAAGCTCAAGCAGTTCCGGTGAATACGCTTTGTTTCTAATAACTTTCAGCATATCTTTAAGCTGGCTTATAAGCCTGTCCGCATTTGCACGCATCTGTGTGCTTTTCAGGAAACACACCACGTCGTTAAAATACAGGCCCATATTTTCAAAACCCCTTATCATCAAGGGTTTTTCCGCTATAATTGAAAGGTATTCTGCCGCCGTTATTTTTCCTTTTTTCAAAAGGTATCGCCCAACATCTTGCTTTATTTTCGTATCGGGGAAAGACGTGAGTGCAGCCGTATTCACTCTGCCTGAAGCCCCCTCAACTTCTACAAGTTTCAGATCATGATCCCTATAACGCGTAAGAAGGTTTTTCATAATTCGAGCCGAATTGGATTGAGCTTCGAAATTACAGTGAGCATCCTGAATATGAATTACGAGTCGGTCTTCACTTCCAGCAAAACGCTCCCTGACAGATCCAAATCCATGCGGGATTTGTAAAGTATCGGATGCGAGCCTGATTGCATCCATAACCTTACCTTCTTTAGGAACAATCATTTTCGAATCAACTCCGCGAGCCATAGCCATATTAGAACTCTGGAAAGCTACGATAAGTGCAACTGAGAGGGTTTTCATCCAAACCCTGATCCCCTTCTGAGACGGAGACCTGGACAGATCCGGATGCCTGAAACTAAACGGCTTTTTTCTTTTCATGGCAATACCTTCTTTGTTTATTTTAGTACTAGAAAAATCAAATCAGTCTTTTGTACGAATACATTGAAATAATATATAACATATATTCGTAAAACTGTCAACTACACCAGACGCTCACAGTCAAATAAAAATTAAACATAAATTGTTCCACTTTATTTTATTGCAGATATTAATACACATGCATGCTTGTAACATGTTGCTGTTTAGCATGTTATGAAATACAAAAAAACTCTGCTTCTCTATGCCATCTCTATATATTTTTTTTATTGCTTCACAGTGCTACTACCGTTATCAACGCAGTTTTCCTAAGTATGGTTCCCTGAGACACTAAGATAGTTGCATCAAAATACTGCACATTGGATTTTACACATAAAGAATACGAGAAAATAAGGAAGAACCGTCAATTAAGATTCTGTTGAAAAACACAGTTATTCACAGATGATATTGATTGATTTTCCCCAGTCAAATAATACAGAAGCCGAATTCTTTTATTCAGGCCTGGCTGTTACAGTCGCATCTATAGGAGCTGCTGTTTCGGTTGTTTGTCTCGAAGCAGGAAGACCTCCAGATTCAAGCTTTTCAACGTACTGTTCAAACCATGGAACGACACGGTAGCCGTACTGTTTTGCCTTGTCAAGATATTCCCTTGCCCCGGATACATTTGGTTCCGGTTTTCTTGCATAACATACTGCAAGAGCATAGTTTGTAAGAGGGTATGTTTTATCAATAGCTAAAGCTTTTTCTAGCTGTGGAATGGCGTCTTCAAAACGTTCGTCACCCATAATCGCAACACCAAAATACACGTTAGCCCTTAGATGGTCCGGCTCGAGCTGGAGCGCCTTTTCAAATTCAGCAATTGACTCTTTATACTGTCCCCGATTGTTAAGTTCAAACCCTTTTTCAAAATGTTTATCCGCTTCCGATAGATCTTCTTTAGATTGCTGGAAAGGCATTTGACTGTATGCAGCTGAAGCAACCAAAAAACCTGTTATAAAACAAACCAATAAAGCCGGGAACAACTTTCTCATTTAACACCTCCTGTAAATTATGCAGAAAATTCTAAAAATTCGTCCTCAAGCGTACCTGACTGATCCAGAAGATTGCTGACATCATCTTCCGTAAGAAGAGGAGGTTCTACAACGCTAATTACTCTGACATCTTCAGACTCCCCTTTGAGCATTTTAATTATTTTATCTTCGGTATCCACCTCAAACCCAGGCACACCTTTATACCTTTCTGTCAAGGTTTCAACAAGTCTTATTAAAGTCGGATTCTTCAAATCCTTCATGCTATTGACATTCTCATAATCCTCGCCAACCCAGTTTCGGATCTCGCTTAGTTCTACTACAGCTATGTTTAACCCGTCGGCAAAAGCAGTTGTACCTATCTGATCGCCCTGTAACGTTATCAACAAGCTTCCGGCAAGACCTTCTCTCCAAATGGCTTCAGTATCTTTGTCGGCAAGTATTGCTACGCTGCTTTTTTCTACTTTAAGATTGTCCCAAACAATTTTCATTACCAATTCTGTTATACGCTTTATTTCTTTTCCTTGAACGGTATCTCTCTGGCTGCGGTATTCATCAGGGGCAATATTGCCTTCCGCTATAATATCTTCAGCGTTAACCAAAAGGTCGATCATGTCATCGGTAATACTAAGCTCATGGAGCATATCACGCATTCTTTGATGCACCATTCCGGGCACTGTGGTAACGAATGCAAACTTGTAAGGTCTCTGATCGCCTGATTTGCCGTACCTGCGAGATTCAGCCATCAGCTTTTTAAGAGCAACGGCAGCATCAGGACATTTTGGTTTGTATCTGATCATCTTTGTAACTGGATCCCACTCGATCTTAAAAAGTGTTTCAAGCGGAACTAAAACAACCTTGTTCTCTATGTCAAAAGCCTCTTTCCCAAGAGGAAACCCCAATGCCTCGGCATCCAAAGAAGCCATTCTTGCAATTAAAGCTGCGGCATTTGTTTCTATCCTGTCAATTAACGTTTGATCAGCATTT
>JAVCCS010000240.1 GCA_030765365.1 Candidatus Theseobacter exili | reverse complement strand
CTATGCCAATTTTATGGTCTGTTTCCACAGGTAGATGAGGACCGTGTTCTTCAATTTGTCCAATGGGAAGAACGATTAGACTATTCTGCTCAATTGCTTTTTTTAACTTTGGCCAGCTTTGTTCTATAAAATAGACTGACATAATAACCTCCTCTTTATTTTAAAATAGATTTTCTACTCGTTCGTAAAGTTTAACGTAATTGTTGTAACAATCATCATAAATGTTTGCTTTATTCTTATCAGGTTCAAAAGTTTCATTAAATCGGACAAAATGTTTACACCCCTCCTCAATTGAAGCAAAATATCCGCTACCAACAGCTGCCAAAACAGCTGCCCCCAACGCTGCAGCTTCTTCAACTTCGCAGGTCGTGACTGGTATCTGAAGAATATCTGCTTTAATTTGATTCCAGGTTCTGCTTCGAGCACCTCCTCCGATTGCACGAATCATACTACTAGGCAGCTCCAGAGATCGTAACATTTCAACATTACGCCGTAACATATATCCAATACTTTCAAGAATCGCTCGGACGAAGTGTGCTCGCGTATGGCGAACATCAATGTTAAAGAATACCCCTCTTGCCTGTTCATTAAACTCTGGGGAATTCGCTCCAGCCAGATGAGGCAACATTAAAAGTCCTTCACTTCCCGCAGGAATTGATTCTGTTAATTTTATGATATCAGAATAGCTGGTTTTACTTTGTATACTACCTGATTGAAAAAATTCATCTCGGAACCATTTTAGCACTCGTCCTCCTGACAAACACCAGGGAAGCATTATATATTTTTCTGGAACAGCATGGCAAAAACATGGTATTGGATGATGTACATCAATCAATGGTTCATTAACAGTTGCATTAAGAGCCAGCACTGTTCCTGTACATTCGGTCAAGATTCCAGTTGTTATATTCCCCGATCCTATACAACCAGCTGCCTGATCTAATGCCCCACATACCACCAAGGTTTTTTCAGAAAGCCCAAGCTCAGATGCTATAGATGACTGAACATTACCAATAGCGGTACCACTCTGCTTGATTTTACATAATCTTTTCTCTGTAATGCCTATATACTCCATCGTTTCTTTATAGTAGTCACGGTTATGAAGTTTTACAAAACCTGTGGTTCCGGCTAAAGATGGATCAGTTACAAAAACACCTGTTAGCTTAAACATAAGATAGTCATCAACCATTACCAGCTTATAAAACCGATTAAAGATGTCTGGCTCATGATGTTTCATCCAAAGTGTTTTAACCGCAACGATTATTGGTAAAATATGCGGATGACCCGTGTGATAAAAGAGCTTTTCTTGCCCGAATTCCTTGATGAGTTCACGAGTTTCTTCAGCGCCTCGTTCATCAAGATAAGAAAACGCCTTGCGCAAAGGATTCCCTGATTTGTCAACTGGCATAAAGGTTACACCATTTGCGCTGATTGCAAGCGCTTTTATCTCGTTTTTATTGACTTTAGAAGCTTCAACTGTTTGGCGGACACAGGCAGATACCTTATGCCAGTATATTTCAAGATCAATCTCTGCTCCTCCATCTTTCAAAAAAATAATTTCATTTTCGCGAGATGATTCTTGTACCACATTCCCTTCTTCATTAAACAAGACAGCTTTAATTACTGTAGTTCCCGCATCAATGCCTAAGAAATACTGCGCCATAAGTGCTTGCTCCTTAAAACAGTTAATAACCGCTTTCTTGAACTGTTCATTTCCGCTTTTCGTTCTTTCTGGTTAATCTGTATGAAAAACTTCTTCCATTTCCGCCCACCACTCTCCCTCTGCGCGGGTTTCCAAAGGCTCCTGCATGGACATCATAATATCTTGCCACTTCTGAACCCTCGGATTAGAAGCAATCATTTTTGCCATGTCGGCTTTAAGATCGTTACCAAGGTATTCAAAGCAGGCAAAGAGATAACCGTCTTTATAGTAAATTGAGTAGTTCCTGATATTGTGTTTCTTAATAGCGTCCAGAATCTCAGGCCAGGTATTAGCATGATATTCCTTATACTCCCTAAGTCTTTCCGGCTTCAGCCGCAATATTTGACCATGTCTTGTCATAATAGTCTCTCCTTGTTTAATACAGTTTCTTTGACACATATCAAAACTGATTAGTTTAAATTACCTCTTTCCAGTAATCAACGGAGATTTTCATTTCTTCTAATATCTGTTCTTCATTCTTTGCTAAAGAAAAAAATATTTCCAAAACTAATAGAACTTCTTCTGCTCCGGAGGATTCAATTGCTTTGATTACTTTCTCTCTCTGGATAATACCTATTTTATTATATTCTTTAGTAAATGGCCAGTGACAGCTTTCTACTCCATTCGTCTGGTGAATATGAATAACTGGTGAAATATGAGCAGTTTGCTTTAACCATTCATAAGGATCTTCATCCTCTGGGTTATGAGGATAATTCTGACAGCAAGAATGACCCACATCAACAACAGCAAGGATAGGTACACTCGCCCCATTGTTTACTTTTTCTATTAGTTCTTTTGTCTGATTAATAGTATAGGGAACTTCGCTTGGGGCATACATCTGTTCCCACAGAATAAACTCTAATCCTTCTTCTTTAGCCACTTTAGAAAGATGTTGAAATGAAGAAATGAGATTATTTATGAGCAGACTGCATCTTTTAGGGTCTTTCCAATCTCGATAAGAAATAGTATCAAAATGTCCGCCTATACCTTTTGTTCCCAGTTTAGCCGATATTTTAATTGCTTCCTCACACCATCTGATTCCATCCTTCCTGATTCTTTCATCAGGATGAGAGATAAGATTTACACAGTGAGTCATGGTGCCTGTAAAGTAATTATGAATTAAGATATCGTATTCTTTTGCTAATTGACGAATCTCTGAAGCAACCTGTGATCTTGTTGGTTCAGAAATGTATAAAGGATCCAGAAAGTCAGAATCAAATTCCACATATTTTAAACCAAGTTTATCCCTGATAATCTCAAGCCATGCTTCTGGCTCCGGCCAGCGTTTTTTGGCAAAAGACAGGTCAACTCCGAGGTTTAACTTCGTCATCTCACTCTTAAGAAATAGGTAATTTTATCCATCTTTTTTCTTTCGCAGAAAGATATGCTGCTTTCATAACTTCCTGAACT
>JAVCCS010000092.1 GCA_030765365.1 Candidatus Theseobacter exili | reverse complement strand
GATCCGGGTTGTCCTGCTGTGAAGCAATCCTGGTTATTATACGACTGGCGGACTTGTTTATTGCTTCCTGCAAAACAGCTGTTCCAGATTTTCTTGCCTCTTCAAGTATTATAGAGCGCTGATTTTTAAACCTGAGGAAAAACAGGTCGCGCAATGAAAAACCGCATCCAACACTTTCGCCATCTTTTGTTCTGGTCATAAGTTCAGAGTCATCAATGGTTAATCCAAGGTAATCCAGGATGCTTTTCTGAAATTCATCTTTTGCTGTTTCCATATCATCTTCAACTTTTGCCATTGCATTCTGTAAAGTATCATCGCCCGATACAAGACTGCGAAGATTGACTAAAGCCGCATCCGATTCAGTGGTTTGCGGCAGTGCTTCTTTAATATTTTCAGGTAAATTGCTGCGGTTAAACGGATTTGCAGCAAGTGTTCTGCGTGTCCATTCTCTATTAGGGTCAGAGAATCGGGCGTCATGATCAAGAACAAGTCGTTCTTCGCCAAAATCAACTAAAAAAATCTTAAATTTTTCCAGGGAAAGACCTGCCAGGTCCTGGTCAGCTTCAAGAGCCCTTCTAATTCTTGATTCATAATACTCTACCTGCTTATTGAAGAAATTCTGGTAAAGGCCCATGTTTATTTCATCAAAATAATGCAGGACAAGTTCTGCTTCAGGGGTTGAAGTGCCGCTGATTATCTTTCTTTCCGCATTTTCTTCTGTAACGATATCTAGAGCTTTTTCTTTCATTTTCTCTTGAAATATTTGTTCTTTTAAATTCTGGAACGGGGTGGTAAGGCCTTCCTTATTTATTCTGCGCCTGGCTTCCAGCTGGGCTTCCCTGCTAACCGCCCTTTTAATGTCTGATACTTTGGTCTTGGCCTGCCTTCCTGCTTCTCTCCTGACATCCCCAAGTTCCTGTTGATGCATGTGCTGTACCCATGCTTCCATGAGCTGATGCGGAATTGTAAAGGCGAAAGTTAAGTCTTTATCCCACATCTGGCTGAATGTTCCGCTGGGAACTGCGCTGAGTGCCGACGGCCAGCGTCCTCGCCATCTGCTGTTTGCAAGTTGCACCAGTTTCTTTTTGGCTTCTTTTTTCATCCATGCAACTATGCCGCCTTCTCTATCAACATTCTGATAACTGTACCAGTCCTTAAATTCGCTTAATAATGGTTTTGCGGGTGAATCCTCAGGAATTGATTCAAAAAGAGCGTCTATTTCAGCACGCGCCTTTCTATGTTCAGCGCTGGATTTGTCTACCTCACGGACAGTGAGGCTTAAAGAAGCAATCTCCAGCGGTGTCGAATGTCCGACCTGAAGAGACAAGGCATGAAAAAGTTCAGCAAGGCGTCCCCGTGTTTCTTTTAGGTGTTTTGCATATTCTGCACGGGTAGCCTTTTTTGTTGTATCTATTCCCTCAACTACAAAACCAACACCGCCTACACCTTTGTATAGCTTGATGAGGTCTACAACAACAGGATTTATTCTTGGATCGTACATTAGCTGAACAAGCCGTACTATTGAAAGCCTGTTCCACCCGAAATTTCTTCCTCCTGCCTTTATTATATCTATGATAATAGTTTTCAAAATTTTTGAATCTTCCGGCTGTAGAGGTTGACCGTCAACAACAAATTTATGTTCTTCAAGAAAGGTTGCGATAAACTCACCAAACTCACCGACAAATTCGGGAAAGTAGATTTTATTATCCACATCAGGAAGTTCAAAAATAGCCGGTACCGGTAAAGTATCTGGTACATCACGAATCATTTCTGCAAATGCAACAAGTTCTTCAGGATTTTCAGCACTTAAGTTCCTTATTGTATCCAGTGTATATGCTTTCCCCATTCTGCGCAGAGATTTAACTCTGTCGCCAAAAGCCTTGCGAGAGTCGAAAGGGAGGCTTGCGGCGAGGGTTTCAAGCATTATGTCTGATAAAATATGGTCTAGCAGAGGCTCTCCAGCTTGTATGTTTTTTGAAGAATCACCCGGTGTGAATTTTCTTGCGACAGCTCTGGCTTCCTTTTCTTTTTCGGCAGTTAAAGGCTTTCCTTCAGACAGGTCTGCCAGGTGCCAAAGCTCATGAACCATTGCATTTGTAAAGGCAGACCGTTCCCGGGAAAGGGCGCCGATAACCATTCCTGTGGAATAAATGCTTGGAGTGTTTTTTGAAGCAGGAGTTCCTTTGCCTGAATGAAGATAAGCTTGGCAAATTGGATTATCTTCTGACACTTCGGTAGTTAATATAGTTGATGGGGCCTTAAGAATAACAAAACGGGCACTGTTTAGTGCTCTAAACAATCGGTCTCGTTCTAAATAAGTCAATTTTGCACCGGTTTTTTTCCTGGCGTCAGCTTCTAATTCAGTTTCCATGGCCGCAAGTTCACGCAGGAAATTTTGAGCTTCAGGTGATAGGTTAGCTCTTATGAATTTAATATTGCGATCATGAAAAGCTTTATAATTTTTGCTTTGTCCTTTAGCAGAGCCAATGATTGCCTTTCCGTACAGTGCAATTGCTCCGTTGTTTTCCTGCAGAAGTACACGTCCGTCTGCGTCTTTGATTTCTACAATATTAGTTGGATTATTTTCTGGATTATTGTGATATTGACCAACCACCTTATCGAATAGGTCTAGATGCGATTCAATGTTTACGTTTGCTTCAAAATTTTCAACAGTGCCTATTGAAATGTTTCCCTCTTCCGGATCTGCTCCCTCAGATTCAGGAACAAGACTTTTTGCGAATTGTAAAGCAGCAGTGTTTTCCTTTGAGGGATTTGTCTTAACACTTTCCTCAAGGTAGGCAAGAGTCATTTCTGCTGTCAGGCCGCCTGGTGCAACAAGTTTTTCAATGACATCGTTAGAAAGAGCAGGCGGTCCCCGGACTGTAATTGCTTTTGTGACAGCACGGCGAAGTTTGTCTATTGCTTCAAGAGTTTCCATGCTGACTTTCTTTTTAGCAGCGTCCGCCTGCCATTTTTTAAACAGCACCTCTACGTCATCGTCCTGCGTGGAAAGATATTCACTTACCATTTCGTCGGCCATTTCAGCACGAATCTCTAAGGCAACAAGCTGATTAAAAAAAAAGTTGCTGAAGTTAGACATTGAAGCCAGAGCATTGTTTTGACCTGAAATATATGCGTCAAGGCGGTCGTCCAGCATAATTGCCTGGTAAGGAGTGTTTTCTGAAACAGTAGTAATCATAGGAGTAATTACGACATAGGATTTCTGCTTTTCTCTAAGGATACGGGTAATGCCAAGTGTGTGAAATCCTCCGGACAGCATTATTGAAGAAGAAGCCTTTTCTTCTTTCATTTTGCTAAGTGCGTTTTCAATTAAAACATTGTCACGTCTGATGGCTGCGCTGTAAAAACCTGTTGCAGAATTTATTGAACGGTCTGCGATTTGTGCGAAATCTTTTTCTTTCATAAGGGCAGGGATTTCAGCATCGGTTTCTTTGGCCAGTAGATCTAAAATGGCTTTAAGAGCCGGGTATTGGAATTTGGACTCATTTTGTTGGAAAAATGACAATTCATCACGGTTAACTTCCAGGTGAAAAAGCTTCCTGAGCACGTGTATGATTTTAGAAGTGTCATCAACCTGGTGCTCCAGGGGTGAAGTGAATAATTCTTTTTTCAGCTTTGTACCCAGCTCTTCTATTTCATCCATGAGGGATGTGTTATCTATTTCTGACTGGAGCCTGAGAACGAGTATATATCTGAATAAATTTGGATTGTTTCTTTTTGCCTTGTCTTTCATTTCATCAGGAATCATTTCCTCAAGACTTGTAAAAAAATCCGCAGCAGTTATTCTTCCAAGTCGGAAAGCAAGACTTTGTTTAACAAGCTTTGCAAGGTCTTCCTTAACGAGAGACTGTTCGAGTTCTTCTAGAAGCGCAGTACGTTCCTTTTTCAGCATGTCAATATTGAAATGGTCCTGTTCTTCAAGTGATTGAGCCAGGATTTTTGTGTTGGGATATGTGTCTATTGCAGAACTGCCAAGCAGTTTTTCGACATCGGTAATAATATGTCTTGATAGCTCGATGAAGGAAATTTGACCGAGTTCCTGGTCAGTTATCATCTGGTCCAGTTTAAGCAGTGGTTTAGGGTAACAATTTGATTTTATTCTATCAAGCGCTTCCATCATCAGGCCAATAATGAGGTCCGTTGATTCACGTTCTTTTAGCGTGTTCCTGAACGCTTTGAGATTATCAAGGTAAACAGATTCGTCTTCCAGACCGTAGAGTTGAAGCGGAGGCTCTTTCTCACGGGTAATAGACAGAAACTCCGGACCGGTTACCTGGCCTTTTTTTACAAACTCACTTGCAACCTGGCGCTTGACCTTATTGTCGGGAAATGCGGCAAACAGTGAGGTGTCTATCAACCCTGTTGCGCCCTCGACCAAGACCAGGTTAACGGAGTACTTGCCTGATATTACATCAATTATCCTGGAAATATTCATTTGGGCTTCAAAATGACAGTGAAGGTCTTTTATGAGAAAAAAGGATGGGACAGGGTCATTGCCGAACTGTTCACCGATGTGACAGAAAGCAGCGGGAATAGAGGCTGGATCAAACGCTGGAATTTTAGCTGAATTTGCATGGGGAGTACCTGTTAATGCCGATAAACTTTTATAGGGGATTATGCATTGAGTGAATACCATGGCTGCAGTAATAAGCAAAGCTGTACTATTAATATAGCCTCGCCTTTTTTGAGCAAAAAAATGTATAGACATGGTTTATCCATCTTTTTTAGGTCATACATAATATAATGTTATAACATTAATAGTTCTATCTGTCGCATTAGCAATAATACTTATACCATATATTTCAAAAAAGCGCAAGAGCAGTGGAGCACAATAAGGGGTGAAAAGTAAAAAATCTAAAAAAAAGTAGAGTTTTAGAATGAATTGGAACTAAAAGCTTCTTTTGCAAGGCCGTAAAGCAGCCCTCTGTCACTAACAATGAATTTTTTAGCATTTGATAATTTAAGTAATTCAAGTGTGATTAAGCATCCCGTCACAATTATATCTTCACGGCCGGGAGGTACACCGGGAATATTCCGTCGTTCGTTTGCGGTAATTCCGGATAACCTTTCAAAAATGCTTTTAAGTTCAGTTATGGTTATGACATGTTTATGAACCTTGTCAGAATTGTATTGTTTAAGTCCAAGACTGATTGCCGCCAGTGTTGTTACTGTTCCGGCAATGCCTATAACTGAATCCGGCTGCCAGCTTTTAAGCAGACTTGATTTGAACACTTTAATTGAGTGTTTCTTTAATGCGTTCATCTCATTTGGCGATGGAGGGTCAGACTTTAGAAAATCTTCAAAAGCAGTAACTGAACCAATTTTTAAACTTTTATTCCATTTTACAGTCCCCGCAGAAACTCCTATCAGTTCCGTGCTTCCTCCTCCAAGATCAAAAAAAAGCGTTTTATCGGATTTTTCCATGCAATCAGAAGCTCCGAGAAATGATAAATATGCTTCTTCAGCTGCTGATAGGATTTTTGGTGTGGTTTCCAGTATCTTTCCGGTTTCATCAAGGAAAGGGGAAGCATTTTTCGCAATTCTGACTGCTTCAGTTGCGGCAACGGTAATATGTATTTCCCCAAATTTCAGTATATGGTTGCGCAAGCTGCGCAGATATTCCAGAGTTCTTTTTGATGCGTCGGGAATTAAGTTTCCCGTACCGCTGACGCCTTCTCCCAAGCGTGTTATGCGCCCGCCTTTGTCCAAAATTATTAGGCGATCATTTTTCAGTTCAGTTACGAGAAATCTTACAGAATTTGTTCCAATATCAATTGAGCAGTTTTTTTTAGTCATTTATTCATCCTTTGAATGTACAATTATATTTGATTTCTTTACAGGTGCAAACATAATCGAGAATTAGCGGAAAAACATACAAGAACATATTGGAGAAGACGAAATGGAAAAAGTAAAGCGTGGTTTGAAATATTTTGCTGTTGGTTCTGCAGCATTGTTGTGTTTGGTCTTTGCTACTGGACGAATATTAACAATAGCTATTCCGCAAGAAAGTAAACCTGTTAAAACAAAACCTGGCGAATACTTTGTGACCTGGGTTGTTGACGGAGATACAATTAAAATACAAGGCGGAGAAAGAGTCCGGTATCTGGGTATAGATACACCGGAAAAGCGTCGCCGGCATGGAAATCAATGGATTAAAGATCCTGAGCCTTATGCTGAAGAGGCCTTTTATGAAAATATGCGGATGGTAAAAGGAAAAAAAGTAAGACTGGAATTTGATGTTAAGAAAAGAGACAAATACGGAAGACTTTTAGCGCATGTGTTCGTAGCTGACGTATTCGTTAACAGGGAACTTGTTAAAAGGGGATTTGCAAGCGTTCTTACAATTAAGCCTAATCTCAAATATTCTGCAGAATTTAAAAGGCTGGAAAACGAGGCTAAAAAAAATAAACTTGGTATGTGGAAAAGAGATAAGAGAGTAGAAAAGGTTCTTTCATCTAGACCTTTATAAGCCCCCCTTTATATTTTGATGAAAGAAAGGTGGAGAGGTAAAAGGTATAAAATTAAGCTAATCTTTCTTTCCGAACAGAGATATTTTAATATTAATATTATCTAATATTTGCTAACCTAATAATTAAAAGTTTTTGCTAGCTTTTTTAGAATTGGAGGCTGTAAGTGTTTAAAATAGGAGTGATTGGCTCCGGTAAAGGCAGTAACTTTGTTGCTTTGGCTGATGCTGTGAACAGAGGGCAACTGGATATTGAAATTTCAGTTGTTATTTCCGATGTTGAAAATGCCTTTATCCTTGATAGGGCTAAGGAAAGAGGAATAGAATCTTTGTATATCCCTCCTGGAAAGTTCAAAACAAAATTGGAACCCGAGGTAGAACAGGCATATGTGAATGTTCTGAAAAAGCATAATGTTGATCTGGTCGTTTTAGCAGGTTTTATGCGTATTATCAAAAACACTTTTCTCAGAGAATATCCCAAAAGAATCATTAATATTCATCCTTCATTATTACCTTCTTTTAAAGGTCTTGAAGCATGGAAGCAGGCTCTCGAATATGGTGTTAAAGTGGCTGGTTGTACCGTTCATTTTGTTGATGAAGGAGTGGATTGCGGTCCAATTATTATACAGCGTGAAGTTATGGTCAAACCGGATGATACTCCGGAAAGGCTACATGAGAGGATTCAGGTCCAGGAGCACATTGCATACCCTGAAGCAGTGTGCTTAATTTCAAATAATGCTATTATTGTTGAAGACAGAGTTGTTCGTGTAAAAGAATGACATGAAAATTTTTCTTTTTGCATGGTTTTCAAAAAAAAGTTTTGTTTTTAATTAAAGCTTATGGTAGATTCTCGTTTTCGTTTTCTAAGATATATGAAATCAGGTAAAAAGTGAGCCAGGAAAAAAAACTTAAAATAGGTCTTCCCAAGGGCAGCCTTCAGGAATCAACATTTGCTCTTTTCCAGAAGGCAGGTTATAGTATTCAGGTTGGGAAAAGATCATATCTTCCAACGATCGATGACGAACAGATGGAATGTGTTCTGATCAGGGCACAGGAAATTTCACGTTACGTTGAAGAGGGCATCCTGGACGTTGGTATTACCGGCAAGGATTGGATTCTCGAGAACGAATCGGATGTTGAGGAAGTAGCTGAACTTATATATGCAAAGCAAGGGTTCCGACCGGTAAGATGGGTTCTTGCTGTTCCGGAAAATTCATCTGTAAAATCCGTTAAGGAACTAAATGGAAAACGGATTGCAACGGAAGCCGTAAAGCTTACCCAGAACTACCTGGAAGCTAAAGGGGTAAAGGCAGAAGTAGAGTTCTCCTGGGGCGCTACCGAGGTTAAAGTTCCTGATCTTGTTGATGCAATAGTTGAATTGACAGAAACGGGTTCTTCACTAAGGGCTCATAATTTAAGAATAGTTGAAACGTTGCTGGAATCAACCACCAGGTTAATTGCGAATAAAGGTTCGTGGCAGGATAAATGGAAACGCAATAAGATCGAAAATATCGCGTTACTGTTAAAGGGAGCTCTCAGGGCGGCCAGGAAAGTGGGTCTAAAAATGAATCTTCCTGAAACATCGTTGGACAAGATTGTTGCTGAATTGCCTGCCCTTAGAAATCCTACCGTTTTACAGTTGACTCAGGAGGGTTAGTTGGCAATAGAGGTTGTAGTTGATGAATTTGTTGTAAGGGATATAATTCCAGAGCTAAAATCTTGTGGTGCAGAAGGAATTATCGAATATCCTCTTAATAAAGTAATTGAATAGTTTTACAATGGAGTGTGTTTATGCCTTGCGGCAGAAAAAAACGTAAGAAAAAGATTGCTACTCATAAGCGAAAGAAAAAACGTCGCGCAAGTCGTCATAAGAACAAATAGCAGGGAGGGGTTGTGCGTCTTATAAACTGGCGTTCGCAATTCGTAAGTGGCCTTGTTGTATTGTTGTCCTTCACAGGGTTGTTATTTTCTCAAACATCCTTTTGCGCACAGGATCGGTCTGTTTTAGAGTCTTCAGATATTTC
Organism: Candidatus Theseobacter exili; assembly: GCA_030765365.1. Classification (GTDB taxonomy): domain Bacteria; phylum Auribacterota; class JACPWU01; order Theseobacterales; family Theseobacteraceae; genus Theseobacter; species Theseobacter exili. Next base: position 28,541 of record JAVCCS010000092.1, on the reverse strand, counting down.
AAGTCAGGATAAAGCCTATGCTCATTTTTGTATGGGAATTATTTATGAGCGACTGAGTAAGAATATTAAGGCAAAAGAAGAGTTCATGCAGTGTCTTGATTTTGATAAAAATAGTGGAGCGGCTCACGTTAGGCTAGGAGCAATTCATCTTAAAAAACATGAATTCAAAAAAGCCATAAAAGAATACCAGACTGCTATTGAAAAAAGGTACAGTGATCAATATTCAGTTCACCTTTTTCTAGGGTTGGCACATCACAGTCTTCGAGAACATGATGAAGCTATTATGCAATTTAAGAAGGCAATGGATGTCGATGGTGACAGGATTGCTGCTTATGTAGCAATCGGTGATTTGTATTCTCAGCAAAAAGAGTATAGCAAAGCTCTTGAGGTTTATGAAAAAGCTGTTCAAATAAAGCCTCAAATGGCTCTTTTATGGTTTAAGCTTGGCCTCCTTAATGGAAGAGAAAAGAAGTTCAATAAGGCAATAGACAGCCTTAAAAATGCTATAAAATATAAAGATGAATGGTTTCAGGCTCACTTAAGTCTTGCTTATATTTACGAGTTAGTAAACGATGTGAATTCCGCGATTCAGGAGTATCAGGAAGCTTTGAAAATTGCTCCTCTGAATGTTAATATCTACCACCGTATGGCAATTCTTTATTATGATCAAAGAAAATATGATAAAGCTATTCGTATATATACTCTTCTAATTGATCTTCTTCCAAAAGATTCAGCGAGTTATTTGGCTTTGGGATATCTTTATCTCAAAATCGGAAAAAGCAAACAAACTATAAAGATTTTGAAACTGGCAAAAGGGAGAAATCTTGCAACAGTTGAAATGTATTTTCTTCTTGGTTTTGCTTATGAATTAAGAAAGCAGTATGAAAAGGCTTTGAAGACATTTGCAGAAGCGCTTAAGAAGGAGCCTGCCTCCGACCTGTTTCACTTTCATATGGGACTTTGTAACGAGCGTTTACAGAATATTGAAGAGGCAAAAAAGGAGTTTGAAATAACAATTAGCATGAACCCGAGAAATTCTGATGCTTTAAATTATCTCGGCTATATTCTTGTTGAGGGAGGCGAAGATCTGGATATTGCTATTGTGTATATTAAAAGAGCTTTAGAGTTGGAACCTGGAAACGGTGCATATCTGGATAGTTTAGGATGGGCCTATTATAAAAAAGGCTTATTTGAAGAGGCAGTGAAAATCCTTCAGCTTGCAGTTGAAAAGGAAAACGATGATCCTCTGGTTTATGAACATTATGCAGATGCTTTAGATGCTATTGGTAATAAAAAGAAAGCACTCCAGATGTATAAGAAAGCTCATAAACTTGATCCGCATGGTCGAAATATAATTCGCAAAATTGACAACATAGAACAACGGTAAAAAAAGTGAAACGATTGGTTCTGACTTCTCCGGCAAAAGTAAATCTCTTCCTTGAAATTCTGCAGAAGCGAACAGACGGTTATCACGAAATATGCACTGTTATGCAGACAATAGATCTCTGTGACACATTATCTTTTGAACATTCTTCTGGATCTGGAAATACAAGCATTTCATCAGAAGGATTTACTATCCCAACCGGCCCGGAAAATCTTGTTTGTCGTGCACTGGATCTTATTAGAAAAAAATTTTCAATTCGTGACGGAGTTCATATACATATTCAAAAGAGAATACCCGTTGGGGCCGGGCTTGGTGGCGGTAGCTCAAATGCGGCTGCAGCTCTTAGAGGGGCAAATGTGTTATGGGATCTTGGTTTGTCTTATGATGAATTACAGGATATAGGAGCTAATATTGGCGCGGATGTCCCGTTTTTGTTGAAAGGGGGAACTTCTTGCTGTCGTGGAATTGGAGAACAAATAGAACCGCTTATCTTTGATGGGACTTTACATTATCTTTTAATTAACCCTCGTTTTCAATCTTTGACAGCGGAAATTTATTCCGGGGTGAAATTGCCCTTGACAACAAAACGGAGGGATCCTAAAGTCATGATCAGGGCTTTGTTGCACAAAGATGCAGCAGAGATTGCATGTGCTCTTTTTAACCGGCTTGAAGAACCTGCTTTTGAAAAAAAAGAAGAACTTCTTGGAATTAAGGGAACTATTCATCGTTGTGGAGCGTTGGGCACAGTTCTTTCGGGTAGCGGTCCAACCGTGTTTGGTGTTGTTGAAAGTAAAGAAAAAGCGAAGCAGCTTAAAATAGAATTTGAGAAGTGTTTTTGTAAAGAGGTGTTTTCAATCATTTGTTCTACCCATAAAGGGCAGACACATCGAGAAGGATCAGAGCTATGAAGATCACCCAGGTTAACATCCATTTAAAACATTCTGGAGGAAGTAAACTTAAGGCATTTGCCACTATCACATTCGATGATATGTTTGTGGTGAGGGATTTGAAAATTATCGAGGGTGAAAGAGGCCTTTTTGTAGCAATGCCGAGTACAAGGGTTAGAGAAAAATGCCCGCGTTGTCAGAACAAAAATCCTATTCGAAGCCGTTTTTGTTCTGAATGCGGGATGAAAATTCCCGAAAAAAGGCGTTATGATGAAGATCAAAGAAGAGAAGAGCATAAAGATATTGCTCATCCAATTACTGCAGAAGCTCGGGAATATATTGAAGGAATGATACTTGAATCATATAGAGAACAGAAAGGTATGCAGGAAAGTGGAGACTCTTTAACTGATACAAGTTCTAATGTGGAAAAGGTTGTTGAACCTGCTTCTGGCGATGATGCTAATGAATTAACCGAACCGCTGGAAGAAATACAGGAACAGCCGCTGGAAGAAATACAGGAAACGTCGGAGGAAGAAGCCCTTTGAGACTTGAGGTTCGCCGGTTGAATTAGCAGTTTAACCCGGATTTTACGATAGCTATTAGACCAGTTGAAAAATATTGGTTTAGATTGAAATGGAAAAAATGCAGGTATAACAGAAATAGTTTGTATTGAGCCTTTTTCTATTTCAAGATAGGCCAGTAGGTTTTGACGAATTTCATTCTTCTGTTGAAATTATGGGTTTAAGTTAGCGCTTGAAGAATTTTTTAACTTTTCGGTTTGATCCAATTGTTGTAATGAAGTATAACAAGGTTTCATTAGTGAGTTGTTTGATTCTTCGTAACGACTTCAAATAAATTCTACATCTGCCCGGTGGTGTAATGGTAACACATCGGTTTTTGGTGCCGACTTTCAAGGTTCGAATCCTTGCCGGGCAGCCATAGAAAATATTTGTATTGACTTTCCTTATACGCTATCTTATCTTTTTTGTTTCTTTAATAAAAAAGGGGTGTGCTTTTTCATTATAGTAGATATATACTGATACCCCGTATGTATAGATATTGGTAAGTGAATTTTTTTGCCTGTTGGTTTTACGATATATTGCGGTACAGAAAAAGGAGTGATAGATGTCCGAAAACCTTGCGATAGTTATTCTGGCTGCTGGGGAAGGGACTAGGATGAAGTCAGCCTGTTCTAAGGTTTTGCATAAGGTTGCTGGGAAACCAATTATTAGATATATTGCTGATTTGGTTATGTCGCTGGATAGCGATTGCAGAAAGCTGGTTGTTGTCGGGCATCAGGCTGATGATATAAAAGAGTATCTTGGTTCTGATTTTTCATATGTTCACCAGAAGGAACTTTTGGGAACAGGACACGCAGTAATGCAGGCAAAGCCGTTCCTTGAGGATTTTTCTGGAGAGGTTATGGTTCTTTGCGGTGATGCTCCTTTACTTAATGGGGAATCTATTGCCCGGCTTTTGGATGTTCATAGGCAGGAAAACCTTGATTGCACTCTTTTAACGGGTATTTTAAAGAATCCGGAAGGATATGGACGGATTGTTAGAAAATCGCATGGAGAAATAAGCAAAATAGTTGAAGAAAAAAATGCAAGTTTATTTGAAAAGGCTAATGAAGAAGTTAATTCAGGAACCTATTGTTTTCGGTGGGAATTTCTTAATGAGGTTTTAGAAACAATTGAAATAAGGAAAGACAAAGGAGAATATTACCTGACGGATGTTGTTGAGAGGATGTTTCGGTCAGGAAAACGTATAGGTTCTGTTGTCCTGGAAGATGGTGATGAAGTTCGGGGAATCAACTCAAAAAGAGATTTGGCTAATGTTGGCGAGGTTGTTTTTTCACGTATAAAAAATGCTCACATGGATGCCGGAGTTACCATTGTTGATCCTAGAACGACTTTTATAGATCATGATGTTGTGATTGGGCAGGATACAATTATTTATCCTTTTACAGTGATTGAAGGTAAAGTTGAAATCGGCAGGAACTGTCATGTCGGTCCATTTTCTCATTTGAGAAACGGTACAGTCTTGGAAAATGGTTCAGAAGTAGGTAACTTTGTTGAGGTAAAGAATACAAGAATAAAAAAAGGCAGTAAAGCTAAGCATTTGACATATCTTGGCGATGCATGTATTGGCGCAAAAGTCAATATAGGTGCAGGTACAATTACTGCAAATTATGATGGGAAAAATAAACATAAAACAACTATTGAAGACGGAGCTTTTATAGGAAGTGGAACAATTATGATTGCTCCAGTCAAGATTGGTCAAGATGCGGTTACTGCGGCAGGCGCAGTTATTACAAAACATCACGATGTTCCTGATGGTTCATTGGCTTTAGGTATGCCTGCAAGAATTAGAAAAAAAGAGGTCAAATAACTGTAGTTCCAGAAAGGTAAGGAAACGTGTTTATGATGAAGCATGAGATGATGGTTTTTTCTGGTACAGGAAATCCGGATATTGCATCGAAAATTGTGGAATATCTCGGGGTGAAACTGGGAGAGATTGAAATTTCAAGGTTCAGTGATGGTGAATTATTTGTAAAGTTATTGCAAGATGTTCGTGGGCGTGATGTTTTTCTTATACAGTCTACTTGTCCGCCTGTTAATGAAAATCTTATGGAACTCCTCATTATTATTGATGCTTTGAGGCGTGCATCTGCAGCAAGAATTACCGCAGTGATTCCTTATTTCGGTTACGCAAGACAGGACAGAAAAGACCAACCGCGTGTTCCAATATCAGCAAAGCTTGTAGCAAATTTGATTACTGCTGCTGGAGCCGATAGAGTTCTTACTATGGATCTTCATGCGGATCAGATTCAGGGGTTTTTTGATATTCCGCTGGATAACCTTCAAATGGTGCCGGTTTTTACTGACGCATTGAAGAGATTAAAACTTGATAATATAACAGTCGTGGCTCCGGATGTTGGCGGAATAAAAAGAGCCAGGTTGTTTGCACAGAGATTAAATGCTAATCTTGCAATAGTAGATAAAAGACGTTACAAAAAGGATAAAGCTGAGGTTGTGCATCTTATAGGTGAGGTTGAGGGAACTAATGTTGTAATTGTAGATGACCTGATCGCAACCGCAGGTTCTTTGACAGAGGCTGCTAATATGGTTGCTGCAAATGGGGCTAACGATATTTATGCCGCTTCAGCACATCCGGTTCTTTCTCCTCCTGCTCTTGAGAGGATTGAAAATTCCAGCTTAAAATGTGTTTTTATTTCCGATTCAATTCCGGTAAAAGAAAAACAGGGTAACGGAAAATTAAGAGTTATTTCGGTAGCAAGTCTTTTTGGGGAAGCTATACGCAGAATACATGAAAATGAATCAGTAAGTTCCCTTTTTGATTGACAGATTTTTTTCAGACAGTATATTGGCAAAAAATTTATATAAGTGATTAGGAGATGAATACATGTCAGAAATAGTATTGCAAGCGGAAACGCGCAGTGAGTGTGGGAAAAAGCGTGTTAGCAGACTTAGAAAGGCTGGTAAAATACCCGGTGTGGTTTATTCAGGTGGGAAAGAAGCTCTTTCAATAAAGATTGATGATGCAGCAATTGAACATTTGATATCACATTACGCTATTGAAACCATGGTTTTAAGTCTTGAAATTATGGATGGGAAGAAAACTTCAAAGAAAACGGTTATTATAAAAGAAGTTCAGAGGTGTCCGGTTCATGACAGTTTTAAACATGTAGATTTTATGGAGATTTCACTCAAGGAAAAAATTCATGTGCATGTTCCTATTAGAGAGTACGGGGATCCTGAAGGTGTTTCTCAACAGGGAGGAATTCTGGAGCATTTGCTTCGTGAACTTGAAGTGGAGTGTTTGCCTACTGCTGTGCCAGCAGCGATAGAAGTTGATATATCGGGCTTGCATATTGGGGAACACATCCTTGTTAAGGAAATAAAGGTTCCTTCTGACGTAGTAGTTCTAATTGATCCTGAGCTTCCTGTTTTTGCTTTGGTGGCACCTAAGGTAGTAGAAGAAGAAGAAGAAGAAGAAGGGGAAGAAGAGGGTGAAGAAGAAGCTGCTGCTGAACCGGCAGTTATAGGACGTGGTAAAGAAAAGGAAGCTGACGAGGGGGAAGGCAAAGAGGAATAATTATCGTGTCTGATCACATTGGCATGATCGTTGGACTAGGGAATCCCGGAGATTTTTATGCGGGAACCAGACACAATGCAGGACAGATGGTTGTTGATAGAATTGCCGAGAATACAGGTGGCAAATTTAGAAAAAAGTGGTTTTGTCAGTTTCAGTTTAGTGAAATAAGGTTTGAAGATTCAAATATAATTCTTGCAAAGCCATTGACATATATGAATCTCAGCGGGCGGGCTGTTTATCAGCTTATACGGAAATTCAGGTATAAACCGCAGGAAATTTTAATTGTAATTGATGATGTCAGTTTGGAGTTTGGCAGAATTAGACTGAGACGGCGTGGAAGCGCCGGTGGACATAATGGTCTTGCTTCTGTATTGCAGTACTTGAATACTGAAGAAGTCCCTCGTTTGCGGATTGGAATAGATTCACCTTTGAGAAAAGGAAATTTGTCTGACTTTGTTCTCGGTCAATTTGGTGAAAATGAATATAAACAATTGGAAGAAGTTATGAAAAAAGCCATAAAATCTTTACAATATGTTGTAATTAACGGATTTGAAAAAGCAATGAATCAATTCAACGATTAATGAATAGTTGAATTGATTAAGAAAGGAGATGGTCAATTGAATCGTTATGAGACGATGTTTATCGTCAAACCGGCACTATCGAATGAAGAATTAGAGCAGGTCTTTAATCAGATCAACCAGGAGATCAGTAAGCTTAATGGAAAGATCTACAATCAGAGGATCCTTGGTAAAAAGACTCTATCTTATGAGATTAAGCGCCAAAAGGAAGGTCTTTATGTCTTATATTATTTTGAGATGAATTCAACAGATGTGAAGAAACTTGAGCGCAGGTTGATGATGAATCAGAATATTATTCGGTTCCTAATGATTCGTTTTGAGGGAGAAAATTTTGAAAAAGAATCATTATCTGATACCGAAGAATATATTAAAAAACCAGTTGTAGCGGATTCTTCAAATGAAGAAACTGTTGCAGATGAAGAACCAAAAGCAGAAGATACATCTGTGGATGAAGAACCAAAAGCAGAAGATACATCTGCAGATGAAGAACCAAAAGCAGAGGATACATCTGTGGATGAAGAACCAAAAGCAGAGGATACATCTGTGGATGAAGAAGTTTCTGAAGATAAAAAACAACCTGAAAGCACTGAATCTTTAGAGAAACCTGCATTAGAGGTTGAGATACAAGATACGGATGATATTAAGAAAACTACAAGCGAATAAAGCAGGAGATTTGTTATGGCAGATTTGAATCGGGTTTTCCTGGCTGGGAGATTAACTCGTGATCCTGAACTTAGATATACTTCAGGAGGTCAGGCAGTAGCTGACCTGGGTTTGGCAATTGGACGTAATTATGTAACAAAGTCAGGTGAGCGCAGGGAGGAAGTAACTTATGTAGATATAGTTGTGTGGGGACGTCAGGCTGAAACATCTGGAGAATACCTGAGCAAGGGGTCTCCTATTCTGATTGAAGGCCGTCTGCATTTGGATATCTGGGAAACCAAAGAAGGTGAAAAACGCAGTAGAATGAGAGTCCATGCAATGAGAGTTCAGTTTCTTGGAAGGCCTAGAAGCGCGTCTACAGAAAGTGCATCTACAGAAAGCGTACAAAGTGAAAGTAAGAGTAGTGATGTTGCTGAAAAAACGAATGAGGATATAATAAACTCAGCAAATGAAGTTGGGGAGGATGATATCCCCTTTTAATAATGAAACGAGGAGAAACCATGGCAAGAAAGAAATGCAGGTTTTGTGAAGATAAAATCCGGAATATTGATTACAAGGATACAGGGCGATTGACTAGATTCACGACTGACAGAGGCAAGATAATTCCTCGTCGGATTACCGGTACGTGTACTATTCATCAAAGGCAGTTAACAAGACAAATAAAGCGCGCCAGGTTTATAGCGCTAATGCCTTTTGTAGCAATTCGATAGGGAGAATTTTATAATGGAAGTGATTTTGTTGTCGGATATTGATAAGCTTGGAAAAGAAGGTGACTTGGTTGATGTAGCAAATGGTTATGCAAGAAATTTTCTTCTTCCAAAAAAATTAGCTTTACGTAACTCTGAAGCTAATAAGCAGGTTGTACAATCAATTTTTTCACGTCGAGACGCGAGGATTCAGCAGGAGCTGGAAGAAGCCAAATCTCTTGCAGAAAAATTGGGGGCGGTTTCAGTTACAATACCTGTTAAAGCAGGTGAAGAAGATAAACTGTTCGGCTCTGTTACATCTCAGGATATTGCTGATGCCTTGCTGAAGGAAGAAATACAAATAGATAAACGTAAAATTCATCTGGATGAACCTCTAAAAAAACTTGGCGTTTATTCTGTAGATATTCATGTGCATGCTGATGTTAATACACAGGTTAAAGTATGGGTAGTCAAAGAGTGATAGAACATAGCAGAAGGACTGCGGCAGAATCGAATTTAAGCAGGGTTTTGCCACAGAATCCAAATGCTGAGCGGTATGTAATAGGCTCAATGCTTTTGGATAAAGATGCTATAGGCAGTGCGATAGAGCATTTGTCCCAGGATTCTTTTTATTTTGATCCATACAGAATTCTTTTTAAAACAATTGTTGAATTGTGTGATGAAAAAAAACCAATAGATCTTCTTTCGGTAACAGAACGTCTTCGCAAGGAAAAACAGTTGGAGGATGTTGGTGGTGTTCAGGTCGTTACAGAAGTGTTCGATGCGGTTCCTTCAGCTGCGAATATTGATTATTACATTGAAGTTGTTCGTGAAAAGGCTCTTCTGAGAGAATTAATTCATGCTTCTGATGGAATAATTAATAGGTGTTATTCAGATACTGAAAATGTGAGTGATCTTATTGATTATTCTGAGCAGCAGGTTTTTAGAATTCAGGAAAAGAAACTTGAAAAAGCTGGTATACGTCCTTTCAAGGAACTTGTAAAAGAGGGCATTGAAATTATAGACAATGTTCATCAGAAGAAAGGCGCTTTAACGGGTGTTTCTACAGGCTTTTCCATTTTTGATGAAAAAACTTCAGGATTGCAACCTTCAGATTTAATTGTAATTGCAGCCCGGCCTTCAATGGGTAAAACGTCTCTTGCTTTAAATATTGCTCTTCATGCTGGAGTTAAGGAAAAACTTCCTGTCGCGATTTTTAGTTTAGAAATGTCTAAAGAGCAATTAGTCCAGCGCCTTTTGTGTGCACACGGAATGGTTAATCTTCAGGGTGTTCGTCGAGGCATTCTTTCCCAGAGCGATTGGAAAAAACTTGTACGTACTGCAAATGTTCTTAGTGGAGCGTCATTGTTTGTGGATGACACTCCAAGCTTGTCAGCTTTGGAACTTAGAGCAAAAGCCAGGCGTTTAAAAGAGCACCATAAAATTGGATTGATTATAGTTGACTATCTTCAGCTCCTGGAAGGACGGAGTACATCTCGTACCGAGAATAGACAACAGGAAATTTCCGAGATATCAAGGTCGTTAAAAGCCCTTGCGCGCGAGCTGAAGGTGCCAATTATTGTTCTTTCCCAGCTTAATCGGGGACCAGAGCAGCGTCCGGAACACCGACCGCAATTGTCAGACTTAAGGGAATCAGGCGCAATTGAACAAGATGCTGATGTAGTTGTATTAATGTTGAGAAAAGCATATTATGATGAAAATGCTGATCCAGGCGAAGCGGATATTATAATTGCAAAGCAGAGAAACGGACCTGTCGGTTCTTTTAAATTGCAGTTTCAGAAGGAATATACACGTTTTAACGATTTATCATATCAAGAGGAAATTGAAGATTAGCGGCATATACGGGGAGGAATAATAGTATGGATATATGTAAAAAAGCGGTGTTGTGGTTGTTAGCAGTATTCTTGGTTATGGGAGCAGGATTCCCGATCTCATATTCATTTGCCGATTTGGAAGGAACTGTTGTCAAAGATATTCAGATTCAAGGTAACCAAACAGTCAGCAGCAATGTAATCCTTGCAAAAATCAAAACTAAAGTAGGAAGTCCATTAAAACCGCGAGATCTTAATGAAGATATCAAACGGTTGTATAAGCTTGGCTTTTTCTCAAATATTAGTATTGATATGGAAGAGACTTACGATGGAGTAATTCTTACAATATTAGTTGCCGAGAACCCGGTTGTAAAAGAGATCCTTGTTGAAGGAAATCATGCGCTGAAAGATAAAAAACTACTGAAGAAAGTTGAGTCTGCGGTTGGTAAAATTCTTAGCGAATCTCAAGTTCAGAAAGATCGTGAAGCACTTCTTCAATATTATAGAGAAAAAGGGTATTACAAAGCAGAAGTAGATTACAAAATAAGTATGGATGTGGCGCATGGAGATGCCATTGTTCTATTTTCTGTGAAAGAAAATCAGCGTGCTAAAGTTAAGAAGATTTCTTTTATTGGCAACAAATCAATTAAAGCCAAATCGCTTCTTAAAATAATGAAAACCAAAAAATCCACTTTATTTTCTTCAGGAAAATTCAATCCATATGAATTTGATAAAGACACAGACAGAGTTCGAGAATATTTCCGTATGTATGGGTTTCTTGATGTGAAAGTTGAGGATATTAAAACAGAACTGTCTGATGACGGACGCAAAATATTCATTACTATTACAGTTGATGAAGGCAAAAGGTATTATGTTGGAGAAACCTCGATTTCCGGGAATGAGACTTTTCCTTCAGTTGATATAATGAAGGGTGTTGGGCTTCAGACTGGAAAAATATTTACACCGGATAGTTTGCGAAGGGCTCAATCGTATATAAAAAGATATTATTACGCTAAAGGATATATTGACGTCAGAGTAAGAGTTGAGACATATCTTGATACTTCATCTGAAGCTATGAATATCAAGTTTCAGATAACAGAAGGAGATATTTCCTATGTTAATGAGATTCGTGTTGAAGGAAATACAAAGACACGCAGCGTGGTGATTCGTAGAGAGCTGAAATTGGAGCCTGGAGATATTTGTGATGGTGTAAGAGTTCAGAGAAGCCAGGAGCGTCTGTTAAATCTTGGTTTTTTCCAGTCAGTGTATATTGATATTGAACCAACCGAGGAGGTTGATAAAAAAGATTTGGTAATTGAGGTTGAAGAAGGCAAAACTGGGGAACTCGGTTTTGGTGTTGGGTTTAGTTCTATTGATAAATTGATTGGATTTGTTGAAATTACGCAGAAGAATTTTGATTGGAAAAATTTCCCTACTTTTACAGGAGATGGACAAAAACTGCGTTTTCGTACACAGTTTGGTAAAGAACGGCAGGATTTTATTTTGTCATGGACTGAACCCTGGTTTTTAGAAAAACCTCTTTCATTTGGTTTTGATCTCTTTAGAAGACAAAGTGAATACTTGAGTGATGTATATAATGAAAAAAGAACAGGCGGCGATGTGCGTTTGGGTTGGAGAATCGCTGAGTTCCTGCGTGGTGATTTGATGTATAAACTAGAAGAAACCGAAATTTATAACGTTTCTGAAGATGCATCCGATGAGATTAAAATTGAAGAAGGACGCAACACAGTAAGCAGTATGACGATTGGCTTTACTAGAGATACAAGAAACCATATTTTCGTTCCTTCAAGGGGAATGTTGAACAATGTTAGTGCTGAACTTGCTGGCGGAATTTTTGGCGCTGACAGGGATTTTTATAAATTATATTCAAAGAACAGTCTGTATATTGGATTACCTCTCAACCTGATCCTAAGATTAAGTTTACAGGGTGGTTATGTGAATAATTATGGTGATTCTGATAGAGTACCTATATTTGAAAGGTACTTTCTGGGTGGTGCCAACACATTGCGTGGTTTTAAATATAGGGATGTTGGCCCTAAAGATGAATTTGGAGAACCTATCGGTGGTAGGTTAATGGTTGTAGGAAGTTCTGAAATTACATTTCCAATTATCACAAAAGTACGTGGGGCTGTATTTTATGATACAGGAAATGTATGGAGAGAGTTTGATGATTTTGCTTTAGACGACTTAAAAAGCGGTGCTGGATTTGGTGTAAGGTTAGATCTTCCAATTGGTCCTATACGTTTAGATATGGGTTATCCAATAAAAAAGGACGAATTTGTTGATTATAATGAAAGATTTCATTTTAATGTAGGCTATTCATTTTAATATTTTAATTAAAGCAGTAATTAACAAGGAGGAATGAAATGGTTAAGAAGGTTAGTTGTATTTTGGTTGTGGTTTTTACATGTGTTATTTGTCTTGCTGCAGGAAAATCTGTAATTGGTGCTGAGACTAAAATGGGTTATGTAGATGTTGAAAAAGTATTCAATGAATACGAATATACAAAATCTGAAGATTCAAAACTGAAGGAATCAGGACGCCAGAAGGCACAAGAAAGAGACACAATGGTTTCTGAAATTAAGCGCCTTAAAGAGGAAGGTGAGCTTTTAAGTGAATCCGCAAGTCAGGAAAAGCAGCTTGTGATTGATGATAAGATAAAAGATCTTAAAGATTTTGATCAGCAAATTCGTACAGAACTTCGTAATGAAAGAGATAAATTGCTTCGTGAAATATTTGACAATATTAGGATTATCATTGAAGAATACGGCAAGAAGAATGGCTACACATTCATTTTTAATGAAAAAGCATTGCTTTATAAAGTCGATTCTTACGATTTGACTGATGAAATAATAAAGGTGCTTAACAAGCAGTATTCTGAAAAAGATAAAAAATAGTAACAGGTGGGGAGAAATGTTTTCCGTGAAAAGAACGCTTGCGGAAATTGCCCAGGTAGTTGGTGGACAGCTTGTTGGTGAAGCAGAAACTTCTATTAGGGGTGTTTCCGGGATCCGAGAGGCACAAAAAGGCGAAATTACTTTTCTTGCCAATACCCGTTACGAATCTCTTCTTAGTGAAACAGATGCATCTGCGGTTCTGTTACCGGAAGGAATAGAACCGCCAGATGCAATATCTGTGATTTACTGTGAGGACCCTTCAATTGCATTTGCTAAGGTTGTGGAGCTTTTTAGCTTACAGAAAGCTTTTCTTTTGGAAGGGATTCATCCTACTTCAGTTATTCATAAAACAGTAGAACTGGCAGATGATGTTGCTGTAGGTCCTAACGTGGTAATTGAGGAGAGAGTGAGTATTGGTTCAGGTGCAAAAGTTTGTGCAGGATCCTATTTGGGACATAATGTTAAAATTGGCAAGGGTTGTCTTATTTATCCGAATGTGACAATTCTTTGCGATACTTTAGTTGGCAACAATGTCATCATTCATAGTGGAACCGTAATAGGCAGTGATGGATTCGGGTATGTGACTGATAATAAAGGTAAGCATAAGAAAATACCACAGGTTGGTATTGTTGATATCGGGGATGATGTTGAAATAGGCTCAAATGTGTCAATTGACAGGGCTCGTTTTAATAAAACAACCATAGGCAGGGGCTCAAAAATTGATAACCTTGTTCAAATTGCTCATAATGTAACGATTGGAGCCGATTCTATTATTGTTGCCCAGGTTGGAATATCAGGAAGTACAAGAATTGGAAAGAATGTAATACTTGCAGGCCAAGTTGGTATTGTTGGACATATAGAAATTGGAGATGGGGCAATTGTTGCAGCTAAAAGCGGTGTCAGTAAGAACATAAAATCGGGTGAAACTATGTTTGGATATCCGGCGGTCCCAATTAGAAAATGGAAAAGACAATATGCTCAATTACAGAGAATGCCCGAATTGAGTAAGCGTGTAAAAGAACTTGAAAAAAAAGTCAGGAGTCTCCTGGAAGATGATAGACAATCAGAGAACGATTAAAAAGGCGGTTACATACGAGGGTTTCGCCCTTCATACTGGAGACAAGGCGAAAATTACATTTCGTCCAGCTCCGGAAAACTCAGGTGTAAAATTTGTTAGAATTGATATTGAAGGATCTCCTTCAGTAACGCCTTGTCTGGAAAACGTAGTGAGTGTTGCCAGGGGAACAACTATCAGTGAAAACAAAATAAAAGTTCATACAGTTGAACATGTATTGGCTTCATTGACAGGATTTGGAATTGATAACCTGATTATTGAAATGAATGCAAGTGAACCTCCTGTTGGTGATGGAAGTTCTTTGCCTTTTGTTGACATGATCAAAGCTGCTGGTATTCAGGAGTATTTGAGTCCAAAGAAAATAGTAACACTTACAAGTCCGCTGTGGATTCAGGAAAATTCTGTAAGTCTTGTTGCTTTGCCCTGTGATGTTTTCCAGGTTTCATTCGTTCTCTCGTATAAAAACACTTTCCTGAAAGATCAGTATCAGAGTTTTGTAATAACACAGGATACTTTTGAAAAGGAGATTGCTCCATCAAGAACTTTTGGCTTTTATGATGAAGTAGAAGATTTGATGAAACGCGAACTTATCAAAGGAGGCAGCCTGGATAATGCTGTAGTAATTTTAGATGAGGCTATTCTCAGTAAAGAAAGACTTCGCTTTGATGATGAGTGTGTAAGGCATAAAATTCTCGATATTATGGGAGACATGTTTCTTTTAGGGTCATTTGTCAAATGTCATATCATTGCAATAAAATCTGGACATGATATGAATGTAAAACTTGCAAAAGAAATAGAGTCCCAATATTGCCGATAATTAAGGAGACATGCTATGATTGAAAAGCAGAATGTATTAATGGACGTAGTTGACATACAAAAGGTTTTGCCACACCGCTATCCATTCCTTTTGGTTGACCGCATTATTGAACTGGAGGATGAAAAGCGAGCTGTAGGAATCAAGAATGTAACTGCAAACGAGGACTTTTTTAATGGCCATTTCCCAGGGCATCCAATAATGCCCGGAGTTTTAATCCTTGAAGCTATGGCACAGGTTGGCGGCGTCATGATGCTTAAGGATCAACCGGAAAAGTTGGCTTATTTCATGTCTATTAACAACGTAAAATTTAGAAAACCTGTAGTGCCGGGTGATCAGCTTAGACTTGAAATTGAGGTGACAAAACTTAGAGGTCGTACAGGTTCAGTTAAAGGACAGGCTTTCGTAGATGGTATTTTGGTTACAGAAGCAGACCTGATGTTTTCTCTGGTATCGAAGGAAAAAAAATGAGTTTTAGCGAAAAAATGATACATCCAACTGCAGTTATCGATGCTAGTGCCAGGATAGAAGATAATGTTCATATTGGGCCATATACCGTTATTGGTCCAGGTGTGACTATTGGTAAAGGTTCATATCTGGGACCCCATGTATATATATGCAAAGATGTTGAGTTGGGGAAAAATACAAAAATCTATTCAGGCGCCTCAATTGGAACGGATTCTCAAGACCTCAAATATAAGGGGGAGAAGAGCTTAGTAAGTATTGGCAGTAATACTGTTGTCCGGGAATGCGTAACAATAAATCGTGGTACTTCTGAAGGAACTGAAACTTGTGTTGGAGAAAATTGTTTATTAATGGCTTACTGCCATGTCGCTCATAATTGTGAGGTTGGAGATTATGTGATAATGGCTAATGCTGCGACATTGGCCGGACATGTTGTAATCGAAGACAGGGCTGTTTTAGGTGGATTAAGCGCAGTTCATCAGTTTTGCAGAGTAGGAACTTTTTCGATAATTGGTGGTTGTTCAAAAGTAGTGCAGGACGTTCCGCCCTTTTCTATGGTTGACGGACATCCTGTAAAGGTGAAATCGATCAACGCTATTGGCATGAAGCGTAATGGCATTCCCATGGAAATACGTAAAGATATTAAGAAAGCTTTCAAGATATTATTCCATTCGAAGCATGCAATCTCCAACGCAATTGAAATTGTACGCAAAGAGATTCCCTCCAGTGCTGAAATCGAGCATTTATTAAACTTTATTCTTGGATCCCAAAGGGGAATCTCTCGATGAGTCTTTTGAAAGTCGGTTTGATTTCAGGAAACCGAACTTTTCCGCTTTATTTTGCTAAAGCTGCAAAGGAGGAAGGGGTTGACTACATAGCAGCCGCCGCATTTCATGATATTACCGATTCGGAACTTGCTAAACTGGTAGATCGTATCGAATGGTTTAGTATTGGCCAATTGAATCGACTGATACGTTTTTTTAAATCAGAAGGTATAAATGAAGTGGTGATGGCTGGTCAGATTCCGCCTACTCTGATGTTGAAGAATCTGAAGCTGGATTGGCGTAGTGTAAAACTGCTTGGACGATTAAAAAACAGAAATGCCGATACGGTTCTAGGAGCAATTGCCGAAGAACTGCAAAAGGAAGGCATTAGCCTGGTTGATTCTACAAAATACATGAAAAATTCAATGCCACAATCAGGCGTTTTAACCCGTAAAAAACCAAATAAACAGCAAAAAAATGATATTTTGTTTGGTTTGGAAATGGCCAAGGGTATTGCTGGAATGGATATTGGTCAGACAGTTATTGTAAAAAACGGTGTTGTTCTTGCAGTTGAAGCTGTAGAGGGAACTGATGAAGCCATCAGAAGAGCTGCAAAGATAGGTAGAGAACGGATAGTTGTCGTTAAAGTAGCAAAACCTGATCAGAATATGCGTTTTGATGTGCCGATTATCGGAATCGATACTATTGATATTCTTAAGTCAACAAAAGCAGCAGTACTAGCTGTTGAAGCCGATATGACCCTTTTTCTTGATAAAAATGAAGTTTTAGATCGTGCTAATCAGGAAGGGCTTTGTATTGTTGCTCAGACATATAAAGGTAACGGAAATGAAAAAAATTAATGCTATTGTTGTTGGTGTAGGACATCTCGGTAAAGAGCATGCAAGAGTTTACAGTCAGCTTAAAGGAGTACATTTGGCAGGAGTAGTTGACACTGATGCTTCGAGGGCTCGCGAGATTGCTGAGCGTCTTGGAACTGTAGCTTACACAGATCTTGCGGCTGTTCCGGGCCCCATTGATGTTGCAAGCATTTCCGTTCCTACAACATTACATTATGATGTGGCCAGGGCTTTGATTCAAAGGGATGTTCATCTTCTTGTGGAGAAACCTTTTATGGAAACCCTTGAACAGGCACAGGAAATTTCCAGCACGTCCAGGAAACGGGGTTTGATACTTCAGGTAGGTCATATTGAGCGGTTTAATCCAGCTTTTAAAACTCTGGACAAACATTTGCGAAATCCCAAGTTTATTGAATGTCACAGGCTTTGTATGTATAACCCAAGAGGGACAGATGTCGATGTTGTAATGGATTTAATGATACACGATATCGATATAATCTTGGAATTAGTCAAATCCGAGGTTCAGGAGATACGTGCTGTTGGAGTTAATGTGCTAAGTAAAACCGAGGATATTGCAAATGCCAGGTTGGAATTTGCCAATGGTTGTGTTGCGAACATAACTGCCAGCAGGGTGTCACCGGAAAATATGCGTAAGATCAGGGTTTTCAAAGACGATGTGTATATATCTCTTGATTATATGAAACGTCACGGATTGATTTATTGGAAAGAAGATGAAAAGATACTTCATAAAGAAATTCCCTCTGCTCCCGGAGAACCAATAGTTCTCGAAATTCAGCATTTCATAGAGTGTGTCGTTAACGAAAAAGAGCCGCTTGTTACTGCTACACATGGTACCAGGGCCCTCGAAGTAGCTATGCAAATTATAGAACAAAGCAGGAACAGGCTATGGGCTTAATAAAATCTGTTATGGTTGTTGCCGGTGAAAAATCCGGAGATCTCCATGCATCTGGTTTGATCATGGCGATGAAAAGGATTGATCCCGACGTTTCTTTTAGAGGCATAGGCGGCGAGCAAATGCTTCAGGCAGGCGCTGTTATTGACGAAGATATAACTGGAATTGCTGTTGTAGGATTTTTTGAAGTACTTAAGAAATATCCTAAGTTTAAGCGTGTTTTTAATCGTTTGGTAGCTATGCTTAAACAGAACAGGCCTGATGTACTTATGTTGGTCGATTTTCCCGGTTTTAATTTGCGAATAGCAAAAGTTGCAAAGAAATTGGGGATTCCTGTTGTGTATTATATAAGCCCGCAGGTATGGGCCTGGGGGAGGCATCGTATTAAGGCTATTGCACGTGATATTGATCTCATGATGGTCATATTCCCTTTTGAAGCTGATTTCTATAAAGAACATGGAGTTGATTCGGTCTTTGTCGGCCATCCTCTTTTGGATGAAAGCAATGAAGGAGAGAGAGAAGGGAAATGTGACAAAAGACCATCGGATAGTGAAAATAGACTTACAGTTTCTTTGTTGCCCGGAAGCCGTAAAGGTGAAGTAAGAAGAAATCTGCCGGTGATCGTGAAAACTGCTGAAATAATGATGAGTCATAATCCTGAGATGCAATTTTTAATACCTTGTGCTTCGGATGAAGTACGCCCGATAATAATGGATATAATTAAAAAACGTTGCTTCAGAGCTAAAGTTGTATCTGGTAAAGTTGAAGAAACACTTGCAAATTCAACGATAGCTCTTTTAGCATCAGGGACTGTAACAGTTCAGGCGGCTTTATCAAGGGTTCCGTCAGTGGTCGTATACAAGGTGAATCCTTTTACATGGATTATTGCGAGGTTTCTTGTGAAAGTACCATTTATTGCAATGGCAAATATCATTGCAGGAAAATCTGTATATCCTGAGTTTCTTCAGGGAAAAGCTTGTCCTGAAAAGATTGCTGAAGAAGCTATAGATTTGATTGAAAATCGGAAGCGCAGAGAAAAAGTGATATTGGAGTTATCAGAAATTAGAAAAAAACTTGGTGGAAAAGGCGCTGCTGTGTGTGCTGCAGAATCATTGCATAAATTTTTAAGACAAGGAGAGACTATCTCATAATGAATACTTACCACAGGCTTCTTATGAAGATAAAACCATATCGATCTCGTATTATTTGGGCCATGGTCTTTATGGTGCTTTTTTCTGCGCTTAACACAGCGGTGGCATGGATTCTTAGATATGTACTAAAAACAGGCTTTGATTATAAATACAGTACATTTTTAAACCCGATTTCTCTACTGATAGTATTTACATTTCTTTTTCGCGGGTTGTTTGATTATGGAAGGGCATACTTAATGAATTGGGTAGGACAACGTGCAATAATGGATATTAGAAATGATCTTTACTCACATATACAAACACTATCGGTAGATTTTTTTGCAGATCGCAGAACCGGACAACTAATTAGCAGGATTACAAATGATGTTGCAATTGTTCAAAGTTCAATTTCGAATATTGTTACAGACTTAATTCAACAGCCACTATGCATTATAGGATTGGCTGTGACAGTATTCATTTGGGATCCTGTTCTGGCTTTATTATCCATGCTTGTTTTTCCGGTAACTCTTTTGCCTATTATTAAGTACGGGAAGCGTCTTCGTAAAGCAAGTTTCTCTTCCCAGGCGAAAATGGCGGATCTTACCAGTATCCTGCATGAAACTTTTACAGGAGCACGCATTGTAAAAGCATTTGCCATGGAGGAATATGAAATTGATAAATTCAAAGTAGAAAACAAACAACTTTTCAAGCATGCTATGGAAATTGTAAAATCTTCTGTAGCAGTTAGGCCAATAATCGAAGCGATTTCATCTGTTGGAGTTGCATTTGCTATTTGGTATGGTGCAAAACATTTTGATAAGGCCACTTTTCTTGCTTTTATGGGAGCGCTATTCCTTCTTTATGAACCTGTAAAAAAATTGAGTCGAGTAAACAATACTATTCAGCAGGCTTTAGCAGCTGGTGGAAGGATATTTGAGATTATTGATGAAAAAACGTCAGTACCGGAAACCGAATCTGCACAGATTTTACCAGCTTTTAGTAAAACAATAGATTTTAAAGACGTTTCTTTTAGCTATGAAGATTCGACTGTTCCCGTAATTGAAAAAGTAAATTTTCAAATGAAACGAGGTCAGGTTACCGCACTTGTAGGGCCAAGCGGGGTAGGGAAAACAACCATTGCTAATCTTATCCCGAGATTTTATGATCCAACAAATGGCCGGATATTAGTTGATGGCTTAGATATTAGAGATGTTAGTTTAGCGTCTCTTAGAAAACAGATAGGAATTGTAACTCAGGAAACAATACTATTTAATGATACAATAAAACATAACATTTCGTACGGCAATCTGGAATGTCTGGACGAGGAGATCTTCAAAGCGGCCCAAGCTGCAAACGCTCATTCATTTATACAAGAGACTCCGGATGGTTATAATACTGTAGTTGGTGAAAAAGGAGTGAAACTGTCAGGCGGGCAAAGACAACGTCTTGCTATTGCCCGTGCCATTTTGAAAGATCCTCCTGTGCTGATTCTTGACGAAGCAACATCTGCTTTGGATACCGAATCGGAACGGCTTGTTCAGGAGGCAATAGAACATCTTATGGAACAGAGAACGTGTCTTGTTATTGCACACCGCTTATCAACAGTTCAAAGTGCTGACGCAATTATTGTTTTAAGTAATGGAAAAATTATTGGACATGGTACACATGATGAATTAATGGATTCCTGTCCGTCATATCGAAAAATATACAAATTACAATTTAACTTATGAAAATATTAGAACTATTAGGCTTAATTAGCATACCTGCTTTAGCATCGGGATATATTGATTTTTGTGGGAAAACAACTAAGTGGGAGGTGTTGGGACAAGAGCCTTTATTGAAACTGAAAGAAATGAATCAACCGGTGATTTTTGCATTCTGGCATAACCAGATTTTGCTTCAATCCTATTATTATAGAAACATACTTAAGGGCTTGAAAATTGCGTCATTGATAAGTTTAAGTAAGGACGGAGAATTAATTAGCAGGACAATGTACAGGCAGGGTATTGGTGTAGTGAGAGGTTCTTCTTCAAGAAGAGGAGGACATGCATTTATAGATTTGGCTCAGAAGATTGAGGAAGGTTGCGATATTGGAATTACACCTGATGGCCCGAGAGGTCCTAAATACGAGGTGCATCCTGGGGCTGTCGCTTTGGCTGCAAGGACTGGAGCACCTATAATTCCTATTGCTTACGATGTAAAAAACAAAAAAATACTTAAAACATGGGATGAATTTCGGGTTCCTTTCCCTTTTTCAAAGGGCCGTTTTGTTCTTGGAGATCCGTATTACGTTTCAGATGATGCCGATGAAGAAAGTATAATAAAATGCAGATCTGAGCTAAAAAGTCGCTTGAATATGGTTCATGTTCGAGCTAAAATGCAATGAAATGTGAAAATAGACAAATATTATTGGATTTTTACCTTGAAATCAAAAAAACTTGTGCTATAGTATGGCAAGATTTTTCTTTGAGATGAATCTTTTTGTGTAGAAATGGAAGGAGACATTACTTGGCTGTTATTACAATTAAAGAATTATTAGAAGCAGGGGCCCATCTAGGGCACAGGACAAATCGTTGGAACCCGAAGATGAAACGTTATATTTTTGAGGAGCGCAACGGTATTTATATCATTGATCTCAAGCAGACATTGCGCCAGGTGGAAATTGCTTGGCAGTTTGTAAGAGATTGTGTAGCTGAAGGCAATGAGATAATTTTTGTGGGAACAAAAAAACAATCGCGCAAAATTGTTGCCGAAATTGCAAAAGACTCTGAAATGCCGTGGATTTCTGAAAGATGGCTTGGAGGAACACTTACGAATTTTACAACAATTCGAAAAAGTGTAAAGCGTCTCAATGAATTGGATAAGATGGAAAAGGATGGAATCCTTAAAAAACTTTCCAAGAAAGAGGCATCTGCACTTAGACGACAAGCGACAAAGCTTCATAGAAACCTGGATGGTGTTAAAGACATGGAACGTTTGCCCGGCGCTATGATTGTTGTAGACGTTGACAAGGAAAAAATAGCCGTTCTGGAAGCTTTAAAAGTAGGTATACCTATAGTTGCAATTATTGATACTAATACAAATCCTGACAACATCACTTACCCGATTGCAGGTAATGATGATGCAATGCGGAACATAAGATTGATCCTTGAAAAATTAAAAATGGCAGTTAAGGAAGGAAATGCGCATAGAAAACCGGTTGAACAAGTAGTTAAAGAAGCCAAGCCGGTGCATGAAAAGCATGTTTCAAGAACACCAGCACCTACTCCTGCCGTTGTTAAAGAAGCCAAGCCGGTGCATGAAAAGCATGTTTCAAGAACACCAGCACCTACTCCTACCGTTGTTAAAGAAGCCAAGCCGGTACAAGATGTTTCAAGAACACCAGCACCTACTCCTGCCGTTGTTAAAGAAGCTGAGACGGTAACCAAGAAAACAGATGTAAAACCCGATAAAAAAGCGGAAGAAAAAGCCGTGCCGGAAGTGAAACCGGAAGTGAAAGATGAAAAGAAAGCAACAAAAGTTGTCGACAAAAAAGTAACTGATGAATCCAAAGCAGAAGTAAAAAAGAAGGTTGAAAAGAATGTTAGTGAAAAAAACGACAAAAAAACTGCTGTAAAGGCTGACTCGGCAGTTAAAAAGCCAAAAGCAACAACCGCAAAGAAAAAAGAAGAAAAAGAAAAAACTCCTTCTAAAGAAACAAAAAAGAAAGCGGATCAGCCGGATAAATAGATAATAAGAAGGAAGGAAGTAAAGCAAGATGACAGCGATTAAAGCGGAAATGGTTAGAGATCTTCGTGCAAAAACAAATGCTGGAATAATGAATTGCAAGGAAGCATTGAAAGAGTCTGATGGCGATTTGGCCAAAGCTGAAGACTGGCTAAGAAAAAAAGGACTTATGATTGCTGCCAAGAAGGCTACTCGCTCAGCAAAAGAGGGTTTGATTTCATCTTATATACATCATAATGGCAAAATTGGTGTAATGACTGAAATTTGTTGTGAAACTGATTTTGTGGCAAGGAATGAAAGCTTTAAATCTTTTGTAAAAGACGTAAATATGCATATTGCTATGGCTTCACCACAATATATATCTAATGATGAAGTTCCTCAGGACTTTCTTGAAAGAGAAAAAGAGATATATGTTGCTCAAGTAAAAAATAAACCGCCACAGGTTGTTGAAAAGATCGTTACAGGAAAGTTAAAGAAAAAGCTTGCTGAGATTTGCTTGCTTGATCAGCCATTTGTTAAAGATACTGATGTAACGATAGGCGATCGACTGAAGAGCAAAATTGCTGAATTAGGAGAAAATATTTTAATTAAGCGATTTATCCGTTTTCAACTTGGTGAAGAAGCTTAAACTCAAAATTAGGGACAATTACGTGTCTGGATTAAAATACAGACGAGTTTTACTTAAACTTAGCGGTGAAGCTTTTCAGGGAAAATCTTCCTACGGGATAGATCCCGAAGAAGTAAAAAACATTGCATATAAAATAAAAGAAGTTCATGAGGCTGGTGTAGAATTGTCGCTGGTAGTAGGCGGTGGAAATATCTATCGCGGTTTAGCACATAGCCAGTCTGAAGGTATAGAAAGAGCAACAGCCGACTATATGGGGATGCTGGCAACCGTAATAAACGGAATGGCTCTGCAAAATGCTATGGAATTGGCCGGTGTTAAAACAAGGTTGTTAACGGCGCTTGAAATACAGAGAGTTGCCGAACCGTATATTCGTAGAAGAGCAGTTAGACATCTTGAAAAAGGTCGTGTAGTAATATTTGCAGCAGGAACCGGCAATCCGTATTTTTCTACTGATACAGCTGCTGCATTACGAGCTAAGGAAATTAATGCAGAGGTTATCTTTAAGGCTACTAAAGTAGACGGAGTTTATTCTGCAGATCCTAAAAAAGATTTAAATGCGGTGAAATATGATGAATTGGCTTATATTGATGTCTTGAACCAAAGATTAAAGGTGATGGACGCAACGGCCATTTCTCTTTGTATGGAGAATAATCTGCCTATAGTAGTTTTTAATATGTGGGATGAGGGCAGTATTATGCGTGCGATAAAGGGAGAGAAGATCGGAACTCTGGTTAAGGAGAAGATCGATGCCGATAAATAAAGTAATTAAAGAAATGGAAGATAAGATGCACAAAGGCGTGGAATATGTGCATCATGAATTTGCAACGATCCGGACTGGTAAAGCCTCTCCTGCTTTGGTGGAGAACATAACTGTAAGTTATTACGGTACTCCTACCCGGTTGAAAGAGTTGGCAGGAATTTCTACTCCGGAAGCGCGACTGATTGTTATTCAGCCTTGGGATGTTTCGATTACAGAGGATGTATCAAGAGCAATCATGAAATCCAACCTGGGAATAACACCAAATTCTGATGGAAAGATTATTCGTATAGCAATCCCTGAGCTGAGTGAAGAACGTCGCACGGATCTGAAAAAAGTTATCAAAAAGATGGCAGAAGACGGAAGAGTTGCGATTCGTAATATCAGGAGGGATGCAAACGAAAATCTGAAACAAATGGAAAAAACCTCCGAGATCACCGAAGATGATTTCTTTGGAACTGAGAAAGATGTTCAGAAACAAACGGATGAATATATTAGTAAAATTGATGAACTTCTCAGGCACAAAGAACAGGAAATAATGCAGGTCTAGAAAATGTTTTCGGTGGGTTGCTAGCTCATCCGGTAGAGCAACGGCCTTTTAAGCCGTGGGTGCCGAGTTCGAGTCTCGGGCGACCCACCAGAAAAATATTACTTGATGACCCCGTCGTCCAGCCTGGTCTAGGACACAGGCCTTTCAAGCCTGGAACACGGGTTCGAATCCCGTCGGGGTCGCCAAATAAAGGCTCACAGGACAATCTTCTGTGAGCCTTTTGTTCTATATGGGAATGCGTAATTGATTCTGTAATTCCTGTTTGCATTTACACTAATCTAACCTCCCTATTATAAAATCTCATGTTGAATAAAAGTATGCTCTGGTGTAAAAACTATGGTTATCTTCATAAAAAGGGATATATGGTAAACATGGATGAATATAAGAAAATACTGATTTCAAGAACTGACAGGCTGGGAGATGTCGTTTTATCAACTCCGGTTATAAAATCATTAAGGCAAGCATATCCGAATGCATATATAGCAATGATGGTGCGTCCTTACACAGTGGATATTGTCGCCGGGAATCCTGATTTAAACGAAGTGATCATATGTGATAAAAAAAGAATTCACAAAAGTTGGCTTTCTTCAATACGCTTTGCCTACTGGTTAAAAAGAAAGCAGTTTGATCTTGTACTCATATTACACAGTACGAATCGTGTAAATCTAATCAGCTGGCTGGCAAGGATAAAAAGAAGAGTTGGTTGGAGTAGAAAAATGGGATTTTTGCTAACAGATAAACTTCCATATCTTAAGCGGAAAGCATTAAAGCATGAGATGGACTACAACTTTGAAATGCTTGAATATTTGAACATTCCTGTAGTGTCTCGGGAGCCGGTTGTATATGTGCCTGAAGAAATTGAAGAAAAAGTGAGAAAACTATTAGAAGAAGAGGGCATTAAAGAAACGGACAAATATATTGCTGTTCATCCTGATGCCAGCTGCAGATCAAAGAAGTGGCCACTCGATAGATTTGAAGCCTTGTGTGCAAAAACAATTAAAGAGAACAAATTAAAATGTGTAATAATCGGCGGTCCCGGTTCAGAAGACTTAGGGAAGAGGATAAAAAGAAGTAACAAAGATAATATATGTGATTTAACGGGAAAACTTACAATAAAAGAAACAGCCGCAGTATTAAAAAATGCTGCCATTGTAGTTTCAAACGATTCAGGTCCTGTCCATCTTGCAACCGCAGTAGGAACTCCAGTAATAGCTATTTTTGGGCGTAAACATAAAGATCTTGGCCCAAATGTCTGGGGCCCGGTTGGAAAGAATGATATAGCTCTGCAGAAAGATGTTGGGTGTGAAGAATGTTTACCTCATGATTGTCCCAAAAACTATGAATGCCTTAATGCTCTTACTGTTGATGAAGTATATTCAAAAATAATGGGGTCAGGTCTTAACATTTAACAATATGTATGTATAATTTACATATTGAATATATAAATTTAGGGAGTTTAATAATGGCCAGACCTTTACGAATAGAATATCCGGGGGCTTTTTACCATGTTTTTCAGCATGGACTTGGGCAGATAAAAATATTTGACAATTCCAGGGACAATGATAAATTTTTTGAATATCTTGAACTGGTTAACAAAAAATATTGTGCAAAAATTCATAGTTACTGCCTTATGGATAACCACTATCACCTCATTGTTGAAACACCTAATGCTAATTTAAATCGGGTAATGCATACAATAAATGTTGGGTACAGCGTATATTACAATAGAAAAAGGCAGCGTAAAGGTCCATTATTCAGGGGGCGTTATAAAGCTGTTGTTATAGATATAGAGTCATATTTGCATTATTTATCGGCATATATTCACTTAAATCCAGTCAAGGCATTAATTGCAAAAACGCCATTCGATTATGAATCATCAAGCTTCAAATATTTTGTAAACAAGAGGGAAACACCGAAATGGTTGGAAGTAAATTTTATATTGAGTTTGTTTGGTGAAACGGAAAGTAACGCAAGAAAGAGCTATACCGTGTTTGTGAATGAGGTTAAGGATTATGTGGATCAAAAAATTAAAAATAATACATGTGGTCCAATAGTTGGTGACTCAGATTTTGTTGAATATGTGAAAAATGAGTATTTGACTGATCTTGATGACGAGAATTTACCGGAATTGAAAGCTCTTAGAAAAAATCATATTGATTACGATATGATTAGAAATATTGTAAGGGATTTGCATGTGAATAATAATTTAAAAAGAAACTTAAGAATGTACCTGGCTAAAGAGCATACAGGATATACCTTAGCTCAAATTGGTGAAAATGAAGGTGGTCTTAAATATGCTGCAGTTTGTATGCAAATTAAGAGATTTAGACAAAAGTTTTTTACACATGGCCAGTTGGCAAAAAGTGTTGAAAAATTGGAGAAACTGTTAAATGTTAAGACCTGACCCCAAAAAGAGTTTGGTGTTTGTTTTGATTGTGTTTTTGGCTTTGCCTGCTTTTTCTGCAATTGATAAAGGTAAACGAAAGCTTTCCTGGCAGGTTGTTAACGATGGTGATTATGAGAAAGATACCCTTACTTTATTTGGCAAGTCAGCTTTAAACCTGCCTGAAATTAAGTGGAAACATGCTCGGACAGATCATTTTGTTATTCATTACCAAAAGACAATATATGCACGTAAGGTAGCCAGGATGGCGGAGTTTTTTTATGCGTATATTCCTGATGATTTGGGCGGTGATATTAAAGACCGTGTAAAAGGGCGTTCGCACATATTTATTTTTAAGGACAAAGAGAGCTGGGATTATTTTAAATCAAGTGTGCCTGTTACCTATAAGTGGGCTGATTCTTTTGTCAGGAGTACCGTTATGTTCCTGCAGCAAAAGCCGGATAATTCGGGAAGTGCCGCTATTTTTTCACACGAAATGACGCATATTGTATTCAATAGATTTTTTCGAAAAAAGCCTGCTTTATGGTTAAACGAAGGCCTTGCAGAATGGTACGAGAAGTTTGCATATGCTGCGTTCAAAGGGACGAAAAAAAGCAAAAGAGCAGTGTTTAGTGAAAAATATTACGGTTATTCAGTAAAAAGCCTCATAAACGCAAAAATTTACGGTTTAAGCACAACCGCTGTAAAATCGTTCTACGAAAACGCGAAATGGTTTGTAGCTTTTTTAAGGATGAACTGGCCTGAATCAACCTTTTCAGTTTTTATTAAAGATTGTATGGAATCCGGCGATACCAATAAGATGCTGTACAAGTATTACGGATCAAATATTCAAAATCTGGAAGAGGGTTTTGACCGTTTCGTCAAAAAAAGAGCAAAGAATATGTGATTTTTTATTCTTCCCTGTAACGCAGATACAGGACTTTAACGTTTGGGTAATCTGAACGGTCAACAATAGCTTCCAGTGTGCATTGTGCGGTGATGTTATCATCGCTAGCAAGTATATCTCCGCCTATAGAGCCCCTGTCTTTTATTGCCTGGGCTTTTACAATTACCTTAAATACGTCGCTTCGAGTGGTAACAAGATTGCAGATTTTTTTAAATTCATCTTCATCTATGCCTGTTACTTTCAATAATTTACCCTTTGTGTCAATGAGTTCATCGTCACCTGTCCACAAAATATTATCCGGACCATCAATATAATCTTTAATATTTGTTGCTAATGTACTGGTTATTCCGGGTAATCCTTGCAAAGCATTAACAGATGCAGTGTTGATATTGATTCGTCCATATACTTTGGGTGCAGGTGATAGAATTAAATGATCAAAATACGGAAAATCAACAGCGTTTCCGGAAATGGTTACGGTGGCTGTATGGTCAAATACAGTTACGGT
>JAVCCS010000131.1 GCA_030765365.1 Candidatus Theseobacter exili | reverse complement strand
TCTTATAAGAGGAGGTGTGTTGTCGATCATGTTAATATGGACGTTCATGCCGGAGAAATAATTGGGCTTCTAGGCCCTAACGGAGCTGGTAAAACGACTTCTTTTTATATGATTGTAGGTTTGGTAAAGGCTGATGAGGGAAGAGTTGTTTTTCAAGGTGAGGATGTAACCAGAATGCCCATGAGTGCCAGAGCTCGTCTTGGAATGGGATATCTTTCACAGGAACCATCGGTATTTAGAAAACTGACAGTTGAAGAAAATATTATGGCCAT
The DNA here is from genome assembly GCA_030765365.1 of Candidatus Theseobacter exili. GTDB lineage: Bacteria > Auribacterota > JACPWU01 > Theseobacterales > Theseobacteraceae > Theseobacter > Theseobacter exili. The sequence continues at coordinate 8,834 of JAVCCS010000131.1, read as the reverse complement.
ACTACAGACCTTGAATCTGAATAAGAAGCAGCAGCATGACAGGTTAGAAGAGCTAATGGAGGAACTCAAAATTTCCCATTTAGCCAAGAACAAGGCTTATACTTTATCCGGTGGAGAACGAAGACGGCTTGAGATTACTCGCGCTATGGTTACTTCTCCCTCATTTTTGATGCTTGATGAACCCTTCTCAGGCGTAGATCCAATTGCAGTTTTTGATGTTCAGCAAATTATTGAAGAGTTGAAAAGAAAGGGTTTGGGAATATTGCTTACGGATCATAATGTACGTGAAACATTGGCTATTACTGATAGAACATATTTAATTGCTGAAGGAAAGATTTTAAAATCTGGCACTGCAGAGTTTCTCGCAAACGATGCTGAAGCCCGGAAGATATATCTAGGTGAAAAATTTAAAATATAAAATTGATAGCAATTGACTTTCTTAATTAAAAAATCGTATAATAACAACTGGTTGTTACAATTTGAATTTTAACTGAAAGGAGGTCCGAAATTGACCTTAACAGTTACTGGAAGACACATTGACATTACCGAGGCTATGAAATTATATGCCAGAGAAAAGTTGGAAAAAATTCTTAAAAATATACCTAAAGTGAGTAGTGTGCATGTTATCATGGACATACAGAAATACACGCATCAGGTGGAAGTCAATATCAAAGCTATGCATTTTACGGCTAGTGCGACGGAAAAATCTGAGGATATGTATTGTTCTATTGATAAAGTGACTGACAAGCTTGAAAGGCAACTGAAAAAATATAAGGACAAACTTCAGAGTCACCGCCCGAGAAAGAATGAGCCTTTTAAGGAAGCAGCAGTAGTATTTGACACAGATATATTAGAGGAAATTGAAGAGAAACCAAAGATCGTTTGTGAAAAAAAGCTTCATGCTAAACCAATGTTTATTGATGATGCACTTTCTCTTTTGGAAGATTCAACAGATGATTTTTTGCTGTTTAGAAATGCAGAAACCGAAAGAGTAAATTTGCTTTGCCGTAGAAAGCAGGACAGAGATCTTGAATTATTAGAACTGAATCTGTAATTCATTTTAAAGAGGATTTGATTTCTTGAAAGAAAAGGAAATGAAAGGTATCCGTGTAGAGGATTTTTTTAACGGATTACATGATGAGCTTAAACTTGATCTTGTGGCAGGTCATAGCGGCATGAAACGAAGAATCAAGGTAGCTGAAATGAACCGTCCGGGCCTTGCTTTGACAGGATTTTTTAAATATTTTGCTAGAAATCGTGTTCAGATTCTAGGCAAGGTTGAAATCTCATACCTTAAAGAAATGACTGTTTCTTTGCGCAAAAAGCGCATTAAGGAACTGTTTGATCAAAAAATACCAGCTATTATTATTGCTCGTCGTTATGTTCCTCCCCAGGAACTTATTGATGAAGCTAACAATCAGGATATCCCGGTTTTTCGTTCTTCAGTGGTTACTATGCATATGGTTAATCTAGCCACAATATTCCTTGAAAACTGTTTCGCCAGAACTACAGTTATCAATGGTGAATTTGTTGAGGTTTTTGGAGTTGGTGTCTTGATTCTTGGAGATAGTGGTGTGGGAAAAAGCGAATGTGCTTTGGGGCTGGTTGAAAGAGGTCACAGATTGATATCCGATGATGCTGTAAATGTTCGTACTCTTTCGGGAAATATACTTATCGGTTCCGGTGATGAGCATACAAAACATCATATGGAAATTAGGGGATTGGGAATTATTAATGTCCAAACGCTTTTTGGAGCCGGCTGTGTTAGAAAGGAAAGAGAGATTGATATGGTTGTAACACTTGAAGAGTGGGCCAGCCATAAGGACTATGAACGTCTGGGAATTGATGATTTAAAATATAGTATTTTTGATGTTGAATTACCTCATATAATAATCCCTGTTAAACCGGGAAGGGATATTGGATTGCTTATTGAGGTAGCTGCTCTAAACCATCGTCTCAAAGGTATGGGATATCATTCCGCAAGGGACTTTAACGAACAACTTATCAACAGGATGAGGGATGATAAAAAAAATATGAAGAGTTCTTCAGTTATTCGGTAGACCTATGATTTTTTGGAGATGGTTCTATCCCGGAATAGGGATCAAGCGATGGTTGACTATGTGGGGGATTGGTTCTCTTCTCCTTATTTATTCTTCTGTCAGCTTTCTTTATGTTACAACAATTGTTAGAAAAATTTGGTGTTTTCCAGGTTTTGTAATAGGTCTTTTCCTTGTTATTACAGGATTGTATAGATTGTTCCGTTCTATTGTTACGCAATCTGCTTCTAAGAATCCTGAAGAATTGATAAATTCCCTGTATACTCAGCACCAGCTAGGTAAGGGGCCAAATATAGTTGCTATTGGAGGTGGTACAGGCCTTTCATCATTACTTGTGGGATTAAAGAAACAAACCCGCAATATTACTGCTGTTGTAACAGTTACGGATGAGGGAGGTAGTTCTGGGATTATTAGAAAGGATTTTCAGTTGCCTCCTCCCGGAGATATTAGAAATTGCCTGGTTTCTCTTGCATATTCGGCACCGTTAATGGAAAGGCTTTTCCAGTACCGCTTTGAAAAAGGGGAGGGATTGAAAGGTCACAGCTTTGGTAATTTATTTCTTCTTGCGATGACAAAGATTACCGGTGATTTTGAAGTAGCTATTAGGGAATCCAGTAAGATTCTTGCTGTATTAGGCCGGGTTTTGCCGTCCACTTCCGAACCAGTCCGGATTGAAGCACTGCATAAGGACGGAACAAAAACTATTGGTGAAGTTGCTATTGTTGAATCGGAAAAACCGATAAGAAAAATAAATCTTATTCCTGAGAAACCAGAGCCGGCTAATGATATTATTAAAGCGATAAGGGAATCTGATTTAATTATACTTGGTCCTGGAAGCCTTTATACTAGCATAATTCCAAATTTGCTTGTGAAAGGTCTTGTCGAGGAGATATCAAAGTCGCAGGTTCCTGTAATGTATATTTGTAATATAATGACTCAACAAGGAGAAACAGGTGATTATACTGCATTTGATCATGTCAACGCTATTCTTGAACACACGTGCAGGGATTTAATAGATGTTGTTCTAGCTAATAATAGTGATATTCCGTTGAAAATGAAGATGAAGTATAAAGAAGAAGGGGCTCATCCAGTTGTTGTCGATAGCGAAAAAATTTTAAGAAATGGTTTGTCTGTTATACAGGGAGATGTTATCAGTACACAGGATTATGTAAGACATGATCCGGAAAAGCTGTTAAAAATTATATCAGAGTATTGTGGTTGGAAAGTGACGGGCAACGGCCCGCCAACAATCAAGAAGGAAAAGGTTGAAAAATGATTGGATTGATTTTAGCTGCCCATGGTCATTTTGGCAGAGAATTACTCGAAGCAGTTGAACATATAATGGGTGGTATCGACAACGTTGAAGTTGTTACACAGAATGATGAAGATGGACGCAAGGAACTGATGGAAAGAATCGAAGAAAAGATTGTTTTAATGGATTTAGACCAGGGAATACTAGTTTTAACGGAACTTTTCGGCAGTACATTGTCTAATGTAGTTTTGAGCCTGTTAGAAAAGTACAGGGGAAAAAAAATTCGTGTTGTTACTGGTATGAACCTGCCAATGCTTATGGAGCTTGCAATAAATAGAAATCTTGAGGATTTAGATCAGCTTGCTTCTCGAATTGAAAATGCCGGTCTTAAAAGCATAAAAAATATTAGTTCAAATAATTAAATGAGCAAAACAGGATTTTAGTTGTTAAAAAAAAGTTTTGATTTTGAATTTAAATTGATCTATATTAATCCGTTCTTGCTGCGCAATATAGTATTAAGAAGTTAAATACTATGCTTAAGGTTTAGTTTAGATCAACATTGACATACTTAAATGGATTATTATGCCAAAAGAAGAGATTATTAAAAGAGAACTAATAATTGAAAATGAGCTTGGGCTACATGCACGACCGGCTTCGATGTTTGTAAAGTTGGCTAATAACTATATTTCAGATATAAAAGTAGAAAAAGATGGTGTAAGTGTAAATGGCAAAAGTATCATGGGTATTATGATGTTAGCTGCATCAAAGGGAACTAAAATAAAGCTTATAGCTAGTGGTGACGATGCTGCTGTGGCTTGCGATAAAATAGCAGAATTGTTGCGTTCAAAATTTGGGGAGCAATAGTATGGCCAAAGAGAAAACATATAGAGGTGTCGCTGTTTCCCCAGGCGTAATACTTGGAAAAGTGTTTATTCTGGATAGCCAGGAGGACACAATTGTCCCTCACTCGATTGAAACTTCAAAAATTCCATATGAGATTGCCCGTTTTGAAGAGGCTTTAATTGCAACGCGCCGTGAAATTCTCAATATCCAAAAGCAAATTTCACAAAAAATGGGTGTGGATCATGCTGAAATATTTAATGCGCATCTAATGGTTTTGGAGGATCGTTCATTAATCGAAGAGATTTTAAAACGTCTTGAAAAGGAAAAAAAGAATATTGAGTATATATTTCAGCAGGTTATTACAAAATATTCAGACGTTTTTAGCCAGATTAAGGATGAGTATCTAAGAGAACGCGCTAGTGATATCCGAGACGTTGGCAAACGTGTCCTTCATAATCTATTAGGTAAAAAGAAAGAAGATTTGAGCAAGCTTAAAGAAGAAGTTATTGTTATTGCCTACGATCTTTCTCCTTCAGATACGGCCGCAATGCACAAAGAAAACGTAATAGGATTTGCTACAGATATTGGAAGTCGCACGAGTCATACTGCAATTATGGCAAGATCTTTGGAAATACCGGCAGTAGTGGGCCTTCATGATATTACTAAACACGTTAAAAATGGTGATACTGTTCTTGTAGATGGACATCGCGGTATTGTTATATTAAATCCAGAGAAAAAGACGCTTGGTCTTTATCAGGAAGAACGAACACGTATTGCTTCTTTTTTGGTAAAACTGGAAAAAATTCGTGATTTACCGGCAGAGACTAAAGATGGTCGTAGAATAACACTTTCTGCCAATATTGAAATGCCTGAAGACATTCCCTCTGTAATAAATCATGGTGCTGAAGGTGTGGGGCTTTACAGGACAGAGTTTTTTTATATGGGTAGAGAAGATCTTCCGACAGAGGAGGAGCACTATGAAGCCTATATGGAGGTTGCAGAAAAGGTTTATCCTAATGATGTGATAATAAGAACAATGGATTTAGGCGGTGATAAATACCTGTCTCACCTTGATATCCCAAACGAAATGAATCCTTTTATGGGATGGAGAGGTATCCGTTATTGTCTGGAACGGTTAGATGTTTTCGAAGCTCAACTTAGGGCAATTCTAAGAGCCAGTAGACTTGGAAATGTAAAAATTATGTATCCAATGATTTCAGGAGTTGTAGAGGTTATACGAGCTAATGAAATTCTTGAAGGAGTAAAGCAAAGGCTCGATAAGGAAAAAACACCATACAGTAAGGATATTGAGGTTGGTGCTATGATTGAGGTCCCTTCAGCAGCTCTTACTGCTAGAGACATAGCCAAACATGTGGATTTTTTCAGTATTGGCACAAACGATTTAATACAATATTCACTTGCTGTAGATCGTGTTAATGAAAAAGTAGCGTATCTTTATGAACCTACACATCCCGGAATTTTGAATTTGATTAAAAGTGTAATTGATGCAGCGCATGATAATGGTATTTGGGTGGGTATGTGCGGAGAAATGGCAGGAGAACCTGCCATGACTATGATCCTTCTAGGTATGGGACTTGATGAATTCAGCACAAGTTCTGCTTCAATCCCAGAAGTTAAACATGTGATTAGATCAGTAAATTATGAAGATGCAAAAGCACTAGCTGACAAAGTGACCAGTTTTACTACGCCGGGAGAAATAAAAGGTTATGCAGAAAAAGTGCTTTGTAAATCTGTTCCGGAATTGATGGAACAGAAAAATAAAAAGTTGAAACACCGGCGGTAGAATATGCCTGATTATAAAAAATATTTAGATATTAAAGTGAGGGAGGATTGTTTTGATGAATGAACAAAGACACTATTTTACTTCTGAGTCAGTAGCCGTTGGGCATCCGGATAAGGTTGCTGATCAGATATCAGATGCTATTTTGGATGCAATTATTAAAGATGATCCATTTGCAAGAGTAGCTTGTGAAACAATGGTTTCAACCGGAATGGCATTAGTATCGGGCGAAATTACAACAAAAAGCCATGTGGATTATCCCCAGGTTGTAAGGGATGCAATTAGAGAAATTGGTTATACGGATTCATGTATGGGGTTTGACTGCGATTCATGTGCAGTTCTCATATCGATAGATAAACAATCTCCGGATATTTCTCAGGGTGTAACTGAAGGAACGGGCCTTCACAAGGAAATGGGCGCAGGAGATCAGGGTTTGATGTTTGGCTATGCCTGCAATGAAACTCCCTCATTAATGCCAATGCCTATTTCTCTGGCACATCAGCTTATGGAACGTTTGGCAGAAGTTAGGGAAAAAGGAATAGTTGACTTTTTATGGCCGGACGGCAAAGGCCAGGTTACTATGGAATATAATGGTCAAAAACCTGTAAGAGTTGAAACAGTAGTTCTGTCAGCACAGCACAAACCGGATGTTGAATATGATACTATCTATAACGAACTTTTAGAAAAAGTTGTAAAGTATGTAATCCCTGCTGAAATGCTTGATAAAGATACAAAATTTCATATTAATCCAACAGGGCGTTTTGTGGTTGGTGGTCCTCATTGTGATTGTGGTGTAACTGGACGAAAAATCATTGTAGATACATATGGTGGAAGGGGAAGCCATGGTGGTGGCGCTTTTTCAGGAAAAGATCCAAGTAAAGTAGACCGTAGCGGCAGTTACATGGCTAGATATGCGGCAAAGAATGTTGTTGCTTCTGGTTTGGCAGATCGTTGTGAAATACAAATTGCTTATGCAATAGGTGTTGCAGATCCAGTTTCGATAATGGTTGACACTGAAGGAACAGCAAAAATTTCTGAAGAAAAAATTGTCGAATTAGTACGTAGAAATTTTAATTTTAGGCCTAAAGGTATAATTGAAACGCTTAACCTTAGACGTCCAATATTTAAAGAAACAGCTCGTCACGGTCATTTCGGTCGTACTGGTGATAATTTTACATGGGAAAGAACCGATAAAGCTAATATACTTCGCAAGGAAGCCGGTTTGGAAATTTCTTCTACAGTATAAAGGATGGAGGTAAAAATGGAGTGTGTAACAGAAAAATATAAAGTGGCAGACATTGGTTTGGCTGCTGCTGGCCGTTTGAAGATTGAATGGGCCGAATCACGAATGCCGGTTTTAATGGCATTGAGAGAAAAATTTTCCAAAACAAAACCCCTAAAGGGAATGCGTGTAGCTGGATGTTTGCACGTAACCAAAGAAACCGCTGTGCTTGTAGAAACAATAGTTGCTGCAGGAGCTGAATTATGTTGGAGCGGATGTAATCCTCTTTCGACTCAAGATGATGTTGCCGCAGCTCTCGCAAAGAATAGTATACCGATTTTTGCCTGGCACGGGATGAATACTGAAGAGTTCTATTGGTGTATTGATAAGTGTATTGATTTCAATCCAACATTAACACTTGATGATGGAGCCGACTTGATTTTTTTCATACACGACAAAAGACCGGAAGCCTGCGCCGAAGTCTTGGGCGGTACAGAAGAGACAACAACAGGTGTTCATCGATTGCGTGCTATGGCAGATGATGGAAAACTGAGGTACCCGGTAATGGCGGTAAATGATGCAGAAACAAAATGGGATTTTGACAACGTGTATGGAACAGGACAATCATCACTGGACGGAATCCTAAGAGCAACTTCTGTTTTATTGGCAGGTAAAAACTTTGTTGTTGCCGGTTATGGTCATTGTGGAAAAGGTGTTAGCATGAGAGCAAAGGGTGCTGGTGCAAACGTTATTGCAACTGAAGTCAAATCAACTGCTGCACTTAAAGCTGTTCTTGAAGGCATTCAGGTGATGACAATGGATGAGGCTGCATCAATTGGAGATGTGTTTATTACTGCTACAGGTATGAAGGATGTAATTAGAAAATGTCATTTTGAATCTATGAAAGATGGCGCGATAATTTGTAATACAGGACATTATGATTGCGAAATCAATATTGATGAACTTGAAGAGATTGCCGTGTCGTCTCGAACAGTTCGTCCAAACAATGAAGAATACGTGTTGCCTAATGGTAACAGGATTTATCTTTTGGCAAAAGGCCGGTTAGTCAATTTGGCTGCAGCTGAGGGACATCCTTCTGAAGTTATGGATATGTCTTTTGCTAATCAACTATTGGCACTTATTCATATTGCTGAGAATGGTAGAGACCTTGACAATAAGGTTTATGATATTAGCAGTGAGCAGGATCAGGATCTTGCAAAACTGAAACTGAAAACTATAGGTATTTCTATAGACAAGCTTACGGAAGATCAGATTCGTTATTCGTCAGATTATTCTGCTGGAACCTGATATTATATTATTAAGAAAAAAGCCCTGAAGAAATCTTTCTTCAGGGCCTTTTTCTTGCTTAATCAGGATTTTTTGCCAATAAAAAGTTCTCCACAGAAATCAGGCAGATCAATTTCTAAAAACTCGCGTAAATATTTGAGGAGAGGGCGTTATAGAAGATACGAATGTATAATTATTTATTTCACTTGAACAATTAATATTCCTCCCACTATTCCAAAAACTATCAAGTGCAGCCATGCCGCAAAAACAGTATTAATATATCCATTACGCCCAAGTGCAATTGAAACAGACATTGTAGCATAAAAGAGAAGTGCAAGGACAAGACATATGCCTAGAGCGCTTAAAACTCCT
>JAVCCS010000038.1 GCA_030765365.1 Candidatus Theseobacter exili | reverse complement strand
TAAGCATTGTTTTATGATTTAGTACATACTATAGTACAAATATATGTACATAATATCAAATTTCATAATTTTTCAATCTATTTTTGAATAATGCATTGTTTACAAATGGGTGGTAACGGATGGCAATAAGAAACGTAGGGCATTTCAAAGCTCCTACCTATCAAGCTACCAAGCCGTTTATTAAATGTTATGTCGTTCAAATTTAGCACTTTCTGCCCTATGTTTTTTATTGCGTGTTGGCAATAGTTATTCTATTTCAGCAGATCACTTTTAAAAGAAAGATCAATGAAAAAAATGTATAAGCCTTATCTTCTGGATAAAAGAAGTAGCTGTTTCATGCACCAAATATATTTCTCCGTTGTTCTCTTCCAGAAATATTGGCTCACCAGGGTAATAGTCTGGTAAAATATTAAACAGCTCCTGATTAATTACTTCTTTTTTTAATAAATCAAGTATCAAATACGTGGTTTCGACACGTCCGTTTATTTCCCTTGGAAAAGTGTTAACAATAGCCCATTCGTTATTATTTGTTTTTTGAATGATTTGTAAGACACTTTCATTGTCTTTATATATTTCAATAGGGTTTTGATTTTTAGAAATAAAAAGGGTGTTTTCTTCAGTGTTTAAATAAATAGTATCAATTTCACCTTCATTATTCTGTTTTATGAGTGAAGCATAACAATCATTAAAAAATATTTCGGAGATACAAATATCATCAATATATTTATCTCCTTTCCAAGTATCAGCTATTTCAAGCTGAACTAACATAATTGTATCTATTAGATTATTTGTGCTATGAGCTTTAAAATCATTCACGCTAAACCTTAACTGTATTTGTTGTATACCAAAGGTATCGCTTAAATAAATTGTCTGCTGCATTGGTAACTGAAAGGCTTTACAGGTATAGTGACTTTCTGTTACATAGCCTTCAGGGATAAAGGCAGTATAAAAACTAATATTAATCTCTTTTGGACGTGAATTTTTTTGATATAAATCTTTGCTTTTTCCATAACCTGAAAAGATATTGAGATAAATACTGTCATTGTAAATATTGGGTACGCGAATAAAAAAGCTTTTTGATTTCTTATTATCTGCTTTGCTTACCAAACATGTATTAACTTTTAAATCAAATAGATTTGATGGAGGGTAATTAATATTGGCGATGTTATGAAATCCAAAATCAGTATATTCCAATGTATCGGTCATTGTTACCTCGGTAACATTTGTTTGGGCATATAACAAAGAAAAAGAAGTTGCAAAAAAAAGCAATAATAAAAAACTACAACAGTGCTTGAATTTGCTTGTAGGTTTCTTTTGAATATTCTTCATATTTTGTTTTTTCATAGCCATCCAGGCTATTTTTGTAGATGTCCATTTTCTTCAGCAGTAATTTAATTTCATCTTTGCTCAGTTTCGATACAATTTGCTCAACAACTGCACGCCTTGAGAGTGCTGATTCATTCTTCAGATAGATAGTTTCTTCAATATATTTTTCTTGAGTCTTGGGGTAAATGTTCATTATTTGCAGTCCCATTTTGTTTAGCGGTACATCATCCAATATTTTATTCAGCTTTGTAAAGCTATAAGGTTTCTTTTTTAAAAGGGCCGCTTTAAATTCCATGCTGTCTACTAAAAATATTTGTTTGTCGTGTCTTCTTACCTTATAGTGTTTCTGATATTTTTCTTTTAGTGAATATATATGCGAGGAGTCAACGCTGTTTTTACACCATTTTAAATAAGTATCCCATTTTGTTATTGGAGTTATCTGGTAATATATGCAAGAATCAACAACAGTTATTTTCGTTTTTATTGAGGTTGGGATATTAAAATTTCTATAGATCAAATCGTTAAAAGATACCAAATTCGTCAAGTGGTTGTTGTTAGTATCAAGAATAAAAAGCCCCATGGAGCGGAGCAAATATTTTGGAGAGCCTCCATCTGGAAGTTTAGATATTCCTTTTGCTGCTCTATAGGCGGAAGTGCTTAAAACAAAGGCTATTTCTGTTTCTTTTGCATCGGAATAGCAACCATAAGAAGCTTCATAATTGAGATGCAAATAATCAGTATGACAGGCTGTAAACAGAATCAACAGCCCGCCATACAATAAATATATATATAGTAATCTCTTTATAAACACTATTCCGGTAGTTCAGTGCTCATTTCGGCAAGCTTTTCTTTTTTAATATATTTTGTACCAAATCCTGACATTTTCCATTTTTCCTTGTCTAAGCTTTTTAAACCAACGGCTGTTAACTGTTCTGTTTCTGGATTCTCATGAAAAACGGCAACCATAAAATAAACATGTTGGAAATTAATGTCATCTTCATAATATCTTATTTCATCAAAGGAACCGTTCCAACTGGCAATCTTTTCCCTAAAGCTACTTACATTGCTATTGGTTTTGAAATAGTCCTCATCCATTACATTTGTTTGTGCAAATCCGGCATAAGATTTCAAGGTTTCCAAGTCTTTATCGGCATACGCTTTTAATATTATTAGAGCATCTTTTTCTCCTGGCTTGTACGAGTCTTTCTCAACTGATATTTCAACGTTTTTCACTTTTGTCGTTTTACCATCTTGTTTATTGCCTCCACAAGAAGACAGTAATATAGTAGTAACTGCAATTAATGATACCAATGTGTTTTTCATAATTTTAAATTTTTAATGATTAATTACTTTGTGAGTTTTTTAGCTTTTAATACTGTAGATTGTTGACTGGAATTCTGTGTTGCTTTTTCTCCATAAAAATAGAAAATATCAGTTCCAGTGGTACTTACCCCAATTGGATCTCTCCCGTCAGTAAAATCTCCGGAAACAGTATTCCATTGTGAACCATCATAAAGAATGAGATGTGGATAAAGTATTACTTCTGTATCTGAAATTTTTTCTCCTTTTATACTGGAAACAATTAAGTTTCCGTCAGAATCAACCGACATGGTAAATGCTCCTTGAAGAAACCACGAATCAGCAGCACCATCAGGAATTAGGTTCTCAACGCTTGTTGATCCTGATACCCGGTATACCCCACCGTCATAATCAGACATGCTGGCTGTTGAAGTACTAAAATACAAATCGCCTCCGTTTTTAGCCAATTGGATATTTGACATGTATTCCTGTGTCCATTCCAGATCCGAAACCCAGGAGCTTCCACTAAGGTGTTTAATGTATAAGGTATTGTCAATGGTATAATGAACATACAAAACATCGTCTAATGTTTCAATATTTGCATTGTAGATTGAACCGGAAGCAATGGTTTCGCCGATTTTATCCCATGAAGTTCCGTTGTATTTCATTACTTGCCTTACCTCATTAGATTTGGCAAAGAGATACAGTTCGTCATTAAAAACTTCGATACCGGCTAAGACAATATTATCGGGAGCAATATCCTGCGACCAGGATGAGCCTTCTCTTTTATATATACATAATGAATCACCTGTTCCGGCTACATAGGATTCGCCTAAAGAAGTAATGGCATAATGTAAACTCGTTGATGAACTTAAATCATTGCAAGTCCACACATTTTCAAATGCCGAACCATCGTATTTAAAAAGTGCAGGCGTAGCTTCAACAGTGTTTCCGGTAATAACACCCAGGTAAACATCTCCATTTACCACTTTTTCTTTTATATCCACTATAATATCACCGGAAGCTGCTGCAATAAGCTGCCCCATATCGGTTGTAGTGTAGTTTATTACAGGGTTATCATCATTCCCGGTTCCATTCCCGCTGTCACCTTCTTCTACAAAAGTGCCATCTCTCATATACGCCTCCCAATCCCGGTAGTCATCATTGACAGTTGTATAATCATAGCTGTAAACTGTGTTAACCCTATAGGAATATGTTTTACCAGGATCAAGCCCGGTATCAATACATGACCATTCAGCTTCAATACCTGGAGGACTTTCATCACCACCATTAATATAACTAGGGTCATAGTCTGATAGATTACCGTTTTCAATCCGGTAAATTTTATAAGCAACACCTGTTAAGTTTTTTAATTTAGTCAAATCGTTGGGGTTTCTCCAGCTAATTGTAATATCTACCTTATCGCCATTATTTTCACGGTTTATCGAGGTAATTTCTGTCGCTGACCCTTTAAATGTGTAACCAGTAATTTCATTGGAGTATTCGCTATATCCCGAGGAAACTGAATGTTGTCTCATCTTGTAACGATATTCTTTTCCGGGAACAAGGTGGCCGATAAGGTCATGCCCGTTATCGTAAATTTTGTTGGGCGAATTCCAGCTTATCTCTTCCCAATTTGCATTTTCCTCATTAAAACGGTACACACTGGCAGTTCCGTCAAGCTCTCCATAGGCAATATGAACAACACCTACATATGTTCCCTGTGATGCGGTAAAGTTGGCGAACATGTCTGGATCTTTTTCGTCGGCAGGCGTGTCAGGGTCTTTTTCGCACGATAGAAATGTCATCGTTGCGATTAGAATTAAACAATTAATTATTTTTTTCATATCTGTATTATTTATTGGTTTTGTGTCTTTTCTAATTATTGCCAACGGTTTGTGTATGAAATGTAGGGCTTTATGGAAACGTATTTGTCTGCCGAGAAGAATGTTTTTTGATAGCACAATGCTTGTTACAACACTTGTCTGCCCTATATTTTTCATACACTTTGTTAGCTACTGTAGCCGCCTTCTCCAATGTTAATTTATAGTCTAATTTCTTGTCTTTTTTTGAGCGTGGGGGAAGAAGATTTTTTATTTTTTTCTTTCTTTTTGGGTGGGGCAGCGCAGCTCTTTTGCAATTTTTGGCTTGAGGGCGGGCTTGAGCGAATTGCAAATGTGCTGTGCTGCGAAGCGTTGGCTCTTTATTTATCCGGTCTGTTGTTGAATTAGTGCTGTATGTGTCAAAATAGCATCTGTCTATGGTTGAATTGATGCTGTAACTGTCAGAATTACATCTGTAAGCCGTTGAATTGTGTCTGTCAAGCGTTGAATTGTATCTGTAAGTCATTGAATTGTTTTTATTCAGCATTGAATTGCTCTTTGGTAACACTGAATTTTCGTTTGGCACGAGTACGCCAATGTGCAAAACAGCGATGGATTAACTTGAAATATGGTCATATCGTTTTGATCGCATATTGAATGCTTCTTCACTACCTTCCATTACATCACAGATTTCTTTTGTAATATGAGTTTCTTCAACTGTGCCAGCGTGAAGCACTTCGATTTTCTTGCTTTCTGAATTCATGGCTACGATGTACTCTGCATCACCGTTTACGGGAATATTGGCATTGTGTGTAACTACAATTACCTGACGGTGTTCCTTTGCCTGTCTTAATCTCTCAACAATGAGGTCATAGACCAGTTTGTTATCCAAGTCGTCTTCTGGTTGGTCAAGGATAAGCGGTGTGTTACCGTAGGATAAGAGGAATGTGAGAATTGCAGTAGTTTTTTGACCGGCAGAGGCGTTAGATAATGGTTTGAATGCGTTGCTTTTCGGTTGTTTATACTCTACCTGTATTTCATCTTCGGGAAATAACAGGTCAAACTCATCAATTTGTTCATCATTCAATCTCTCAATGGCATTTTTCATAAATCCGTCATAACCATCGGGCACCTCACCCGCTCGCATTGAAAGAATGTCCTGAAATATCTTGTCCAAGTTTGGTTCCACCTTACCCGTGAAACACTTTGTTACCATGTTATCTATGGTGGTGGTGTAGCCACTTTCTTTTTGTAGTATTTCCCTAATGCGCTGCTCGTAATTATCCTTGTTGCGAAATTGGTTGATGGAGATTCTGACTTTCTTTCCTTCAAGAATTTCTTTTACAAATTCCTTGCGTGACGTAGTAATATCTTTTAACGCAGCCACATATTTTTCTTTAATAGCTTGCTTTACTTTTAGTTCTGTAACAAGTTCTTTTTCTTGTGCTACAATTTTAGACAGCAGCTTAGTTTTCTTGTTTTTGGATTCTATTAGCCCTTCAAAGTTTTCAATGGACTTAATACCTTTCTCCTTTAATACTTCTTTTTCCTTTTCAATTTTCTGTAAATTCTCGGCATAGCACTTTTGCCATTTTGACTTGAGAAGGTCGCTTTCAAAGGAGATGCTTATGCCAGTTGATTTCTTTTTGAGTGCTTCGATTTCTGCCGCTATGCCTTCAAATGCTTTAGCTGCTTTGTCGGTAATCTTTTTGATTTCCGGTTGTTGTTCTTCCGAAACATTTTCAAAGTCAATTTCATCAAGCTGAAACTGTTCAATGAGGTCATCAAACAACGTGTTGTTCTCCTGTAAAGATTCAAGGAATGATGTTAGCTCTTCCTTTTCTTTTGCGTAGGACTGTCGTTTTTTTAGTAGGGCTACAATCGGGCTTTTTTCGTAGGTCTTTATCTGATTAGAGAGGTCTTTGATTTCTGTACTGATGCGCCCTTTATCACTTACCTGTTGTTCAATTTTTCTTATTGTTGTTGCTTTCACAAAGTACTCGAGTTTGAGTTCTTTTTTTGTGGCATTCAATTTACTGATGGCTGGAATTGCATTATCAATTCTCTCGCGCAAGGCATTTGGTGCCTGGGCTATTTCATAAATCTGTTTTTGTGAGAAATTCTCAAAGGCAAAGAATTCCAAAAATCCTTCATCGTCTATGATTTCATAAGCACCTTTATCGGTATCCCACTTTTCAATGGTTATGGTTTGGTCAGAGGAGCTTTTAATGTTGGAAGCAGCAATTCTATAATCAATATCATTTCGCACTACAAATACTTCAATTAATGAAGATTCCTTGAAAACGCCTTTTTTCTTCCTGCTTTGCCATTGCTGATAGAAGATGGTATGGTCTTCTAATATGGAATCGTTACCAACAGCCTTCAAGTCTGCTGTTCTTCCGAACACACCTCTAATAAAACGAAGGATGCTGGATTTACCGCTTCCCCTGCCACCTATTATTGTAGTTAGTTGGGGGCTAAAGTCAACGGTGAATGGTTGGCTATCATCTGTTACCTCTGTATCGGTTACAGTAATTCGCTTTATCCAAGTAGCTGGAAATTCATAAGGTGATTCCTCAGAATCAAAGTCACTTTTTACCCTGAATTCATGGAGAAGGAATGCTTGCCGAAGACCCTCCAAAGAGGGATTTTCGTCCATTTTAATCCATGTATAACGAGAGCCAATACCCCAAAGGCCATGTTTAGAATTATTTGGTTCATGGGGGTTGTCCGAAAAGGTAAGTATGGCTTTGTTTTCTGTTATGGCTTTTTGTACGGGAGCATACCAAGATTTCAGGGTTGCTTCATCAATTGGAGTTGGTGGATTTCCATAGTATTCGTTCAGTTGTGAAAGAAATTCCTTGTTGCCTTTCGTTTGGAGGTCTGGCGATAAAAATTCCTTATGAACAACCTGCAATGCATTAATGTATTCCAATTCATAAAAATCTTTAAGGTTGTCATGACTGACTTTCCCTAAACCACTGTATTCATCAATGTGGGCTGGAATGATGAGGCACCCTCTTTTCTTAGCTATTTCTGCTACTTTAAAAATGCTTTTGGAAGTATGGGCGTCCTGATTACCGAAGTTCTCTCGCTCAATGTCACATTTCGTTAAAAAATCTCGGACATCTTCTGATGTTTTGGAGACATCAAATAAGATAAGCAAATGAATTTTTGAGGTATCGCAGGTAATTTCAACACCTGGGAAAACAGTTAAAGAAGTATCTGCGGCTGCTTTGACGATTTCATCAATGCCAGTACCCGTGTTGTGGTCCGTAACTGCAACACAATCCAACTTTTGTTCTATTGCTCTTGCTACCCATTGTTCTGCTGTAACTTTATCATCAGCGAAGCACTTACTTGCTGTTGTGTGCAAGTGAAGGTCGCATTTGTACCAACGTGTTCCTTTAAAGTCCTTCATAAGCCGTCAGGTTTTTTAAATATCTTATTCTCCTTCATCAACCGCATTATTTTCCTGATTTTCTTCGGTTGTCCTCTTTGCATAGCAGTTGGCAATTTTCTTCTGTTGTTTTTCCGCCTTCGTGCCAAGGGTCTATGTGGTCGGCTTCCATTGCACTTAACTCAAACTCCTTCTTGCATTTCACGCATTTCCCTTTCTGTTTTTCATAAACCTTTTGCTTCATGGCAGGAGTAAATGAACGAATGGAGAGGTGTTTTTCATCACGAGTTAGAATGTATGGGTAAATGCCGCTGTTTTTGGTTACATCATCATCAAGAATGAGTTTGGCAGTTTCTTCTTCAATTTTTTTCGTGTCATGTTTTTTGTCTTTGTATTTGTTGTAAAGCGTACCCCAGTCCACTCCTTTCATAAATTTCCTCTTTTTTGTGAAAGTAGCTTCAATCCATGCAATCACTTTTTTAAAGTATTCCCATAATTCATCAGCGTTTTTGTCTTTCTGATGCTTTGACATATAATCTTTAATGGCATTATTGGAAATCCATTTGATGGCAGTTTCCATATATTCCTGACGATTTGCCGAGCCAGTGAGATAATCGCTTGCCAAGCCATAGGCGGGGCCAGTTGATTTACTGAAATAGCGTTTGGCATCAGAAACCCAAGAACCTGAATAAACTGCATTTTTCAATTCCTGCGGGGTAAGTACTTTGCCGGCTATATTTATTGTCTCAAACCACTCTAATTTTTCGCTGTCTTTTCCGGTGCATTGATAGACCGAAAGCTCATAATCAAGAATTTCGTCCTTTTTGTCTTTAGGAAGATTGTGGATGGCTAAGCCATCTACTGAAAAATCTCCATTAACATATTGACAAATTGATATTGTGCGCTGTTGTCCGTCAATTATTTCGAAATCTCCATCTTCCCGAACCGCCCAGTACATTACGTTTAATGGAAAACCTTTTTTAACGGTATCAATAACAGCATTACGTTCCTTTTCGCCATAAATGAACTCACGCTGGTAAGGTGGACGAATATCCAATTTGCCTCCGTAGCCAACAACACCGCCTTCATCGTTGTCGTTATAATCTGCTGCTAATTCACGGACAGTTATTTCTTTGAGTTCTATTTTCATAATTTTTTGTTCCTAATTATTATTCGAGCATATTTTGGCTTACCATTTATCATTGTTAAATATGTTCCTTGAGTCTTTTCTGTTGGTCCTGTTAGCATACTATATCTACCAATTCCATCAATAATTTCAAACTGTTCTGGATTGTATTTGTCTAAAAATGTAATCGGAACTCCCATTGCTCCTTTGTAGTCCATTGGAATATCTTTGGTTTTGTCTACATTAATTGCATCGTAGTTATCATATGTTGGGTATTCTTCTGGTGTATAGTTTTTGTAAAGAATTAATTCTTCGTGTCGTTTTGCGTTATCTAAATTTGTCAACCACAAACAATTATTAGTTGCCACAATTCTATTTCCATTATCATCAACCCGAGCTTCTGAACCGTATAATTTGTAGTGTTTTGGTACAATAAAACCTGAAATACCACGCCCCATATTTACTCCTAACCAAGCGTTATCTTCCTTAATTATTTTAAATATTTCTCTGTAAGAAATAGCGTTAATATTTCCAATAATCAAGAATTTCTTATCGTATTCAATAAGTTGTGCAACGTATTCTCTAAAAAGTGAGAAAGGTGGGTTTGTAACAACAATGTCGGCTTGTTTTAATAGTTCGATACTTTCCTTGCTACGAAAATCCCCGTCACCTTTTAAGTGCTTAATGCCAATTTCTTCAGTGTCGGGTACATTGTTCTCATTTTTATCGCCTTCATATTCAAGATAGATTGCTCTTTCTGTATCATGTTGGCTGAACAAATCCATACATTGATTCTTGTAGCAAGTCGTGATTAACTTTTTAAGCCCTAATTTTTCAAAGTTGTATGAAAAGAAATGGAAGAAATTGCTAACTCTTGGGTCATCACAGCTACAAAAAACCACCTTGTCTTTGAAGTGTTTTTTATAGTGCTTTAACTCTCTTTCAATATCAGAGAGTTGAGTGTAAAACTCATCATTTTTACTTGTCTTTGCTGAGGTCAGCATAGAATGCTCTACTTTTCTTGCCATTTATCAGGAATTTATTGTGTTATTCTTTTGTGATTGAAACCAAAAAGCCCCACAATTGCAGGACTTTTCTTTGTCCGGTCATTTACTATTTTCACCTTTAGAACTGCATTTATTCCCTGCTTCAAGTATTGGTTGCAAAGGTAATATAATACCAGGAATTTCTGATGCTTTTTCTTGGCGGGATGGGGGCAAGCTCTTTTCAATTTTGCTTTGACCTTTGAAAAATAAACGCTTCCAAAGCAAACTTGGAATGTGCTTGCCTGCGCTGGCAAAAAATAAAAAATCTTCTTCTTGCGGGCGGGCTTTTCTTTCTTTTCAGTCCACCGAAAGTTGATTGATGCACTTGGGTTGCCGTCTGCTCGTAATTGTCCTATGGAAAACGTGTCAGTCATTTTTATTTTAATTTTTTTGTCGTTCATTTTGTGTACTAAAGTGTCTTGGCGGCTATTGTAGCTAACGTTTCGGCGCTAAAATATAGTTGCCGCTTATTAGCAATGTCCTTTCAATTTATTAATATACTTTACCAAATGTACAAAACTCTCAAAAAGCACCAAATCGGCAATTAATTTTAACGCCTGTTATGTACTGGGCGCATTAACATAGCTGCAAGTTTGTAGTATTTTATCCACGAAGTACAAAAATTGTTTTAGTTTTTTTGGGGGGATTATCC
>JAVCCS010000268.1 GCA_030765365.1 Candidatus Theseobacter exili | reverse complement strand
TTCAATTAACATTTTCACCTGTAATAATCCTTTCCATTGCAGAAATAAGCTCGTTAATTGCTTTTGCTGTTTTTGTTTCTGTTACGCATAACAGGCTTTCATTTTCCATGCCCGGAAAGAATTTTCCAAGGGGAAGACCTCCAATTATTCCGTATTCAAGAAGTTTTCTATTAAGTTCTTCAGCGTTGACAGGATTCTTAAGTACAAATTCATGGAAAAAAGGAGTTGTGTATTTCAATGAAAAACCGCCTGTATTTGTTAGCATATCAGCAAGTACATGTGCTTGTGTAAGGCAAAGTTCAGCAACTTTTTTAATTCCTTCCTTACCCATGAAAGCGAGGTATACTGCAGCTGCGAGTGCATTGAGGGCTTGGTTTGAACAGATGTTTGAAGTGGCTTTTTCTCTTCTTATATGCTGTTCACGGGCTTGCAAAGTAAGAACAAATCCTCTTTTCATGTTTATATCCTGGGACATTCCAACTACTCTGCCTGGAATTTTGCGCATAAGTTTTTTTGTACAGGCCATAAAACCCAGACCTGGTCCTCCAAAATTCATTCTGCTGCCGAGAGATTGTCCTTCTCCGACAGCTATATGTGCGCCGTATTCACCGGGCGGCGTTAGAATACCCAGTGAAATGGGGTTAACAACAGAAACATACATTATGCCTGCTTTGTTTGCAATTTCTCCTGCCTGTTCAACTGGTTCAAGGCAACCAAAGAAGTTTGGTTGCTGAAGAATCAGGCACGCTGTTTCTGTATCTATAAGATCTGATGCGGCGTTCATATCTGTATGACCATTGTTTAGAGGAATAGTTATAATCTCTGCATGGTTCCCTTTGTAATAAGTATCCAGGACTTTTTTATAATTAGGATGTAATCCTTCAGAAACTAGAATTTTACGTTTATTGCGCATGTGAGAAAGACACATTCCTGCAGCTTCCGCAGTTGCAGAGGCTCCATCGTAAAGGGATGCATTTGAAACAGGAAGGCATGTTAAAGCTGATATCATACTTTGGTATTCAAAAATTGCCTGCAGAATTCCCTGGCTCATTTCCGGCTGATAAGGCGTATATGCTGTATAAAATTCTGTCCGTGCAAGAATTTCGTCTATAACGCTTGGGATAGTATGATCGTAAGAGCCTGCTCCAAGAAAAGAATTCATTTTAACAGCAGGTCTGTTTAGCGCAGCAATATCAGCCATCTTCTGCAATATTTCCGGTTCTGATAAACTATCAGGAAATTTTATTTCAGGGAAACGTACTCCTTCGGGAATATCCTTAAAGAGATCTTCTGGTTTTTTTAGCCCGATTGCTTTAATCATCTCAGCAATTTCATCAGAAGTGTGTGGAATGAAATCCAAAACTGCTTCTCCTATTCTATTATTTCTGAATATGCATCAGGGCCCATTAATTCGTTTATATCATCCTGGCTGCTTTGTGAAATTTTGAAAATCCATCCTTTACCGTAAGGATCTGAATTGATTAGTTCAGGGTTTGCTTCAAGAGCGTCATTTACAGCTGTAATTTTGCCTGATACGGGAGCGTATATGTCAGATGCTGCTTTAACAGATTCAATAACCGCACATTCCTGACCTTTTTGAAATACTTTTTCGATTTCAGGTAATTCAACAAATACAATATCGCCCATTTCTTTTTGTGCATAATCGGTAATACCGACTTCTGCTTCTTCACCGGTTTTTCTTAGCCATTCATGAGATTTGGCATATTTAAGATCTGTTGGAACAGACATTTGATGCTCCTTTCCTTAACTTAAAAAAGCAATATATCAATTTACTTTTTTTTATTTTTTTATTTGTAAGCGTTTTTTATATAATCCACCTTTATAAAAAGGGCTTCCAATTATTTGTGCAAGTCTATTTTTGCCTCGTATTTCTATAAAAACATTTTGACCTATCTTAGCGTTATCTCTAGACACATATCCAATTCCGATATTCTTTTTTAATGTTGGAGAATGTGTGCCTGAAGTTATTTCTCCAATTACTTTATCATTGTTTTTTATTAAACAATGCTGTCTTGGTATACCTGGTTCCTGCATTTCAATGCAGACAAGAATTCTTGAAATCCCGTTTTGTTTCTGTTTTATCAGTGAATGTTTTCCAATAAAATCAGCTTTATTTAAAGCAAGAGTCCAGTCCAGCCCGGCTTCCATAGGAGTGGTGCTTTCATCAATATCATTACCGTAAAGAGAATATTTTGCTTCTATACGCAGGGTATCTCTGGCACCTAATCCTATTGGAACAGCTTTTACTGAATGAGGTGATGCTATCAGCGTTTTCCATATTTTTTCACAATCACTCAATGAACAGCATAGTTCAAAACCGTCTTCTCCGGTATAACCTACTCGTGCCAGCATTATTTTGCATCCGGCAATTGATGATTCGGTAAATTCAAAATAACGAAGTTGTGCAGCGTCGCTGCAACCTATTGCAAGAAGTATATTCTCTGATTCAGGTCCCTGAAGAGCAATTAACCCCATCTCCTTACTGAAATTCTTTACCGTTACGTCAAAAGATTTTGCGTTAGTCTGGAACCAGTTATAGTCTTTTTCACAATTGCTTGCATTAACAACGATAAAGTATTTGTGCTCAGAAAAACGGTAAATAATAATATCGTCTATTATTCCTCCACTATTGTTGCATATAAGAGAGTATTGGGCTTTGCCGTTAGTGAGTTTTAAAGCGTCATTTGTGAGAACATACTGAAGATATTCAGTAGCTTGCTTGCCAGCAACTTCAATTTCACCCATATGGCAAAGATCAAATAAACCGGCAGTGTTTCTAACAGCAAGATGCTCTTCAATAATTCCTGTATATTGAACAGGCATTAACCAGCCATGAAAGTCAACGAATTTTGCACTGCTCTCCTGGTATATTTTATATAGAGGTGTTTTTATTGCTTCTGTCATTATGTCTGTCGCTTAAGAAGTGATTGTTTTAAATATTTCGACAGCTGTGCTTGTTCCGATCCGGTTTGCTCCAGCTTCAATTAGAGCTTTGATCGTTCTTAGATCGCGAATTCCGCCTGATGCTTTTATACCAATAAATGGTCCTACTATTTTCCTTAATGAAGACACCTCTTCAGGTGTAACAGCAGGTGTCCAAAAACCTGTTGATGTTTTAATGAATTGGGCTCCAGCATCTATAGCTGCAAGAGATGCAAACTCTCTTTCTTTTTTATTAAGAAGGCCGGTTTCAATAATTACCTTGATTAAAATATTCTGGTCAAGTTCTCCAATAATAGCTTTAATTTCTTTGCTTATATCACTAAAGCGACCTTCTTTAGCGGCTCGAATGTCTATTACTATATCAATTTCATTTGCACCATTTGTAGCAGCAAAAAAAGTTTCTTCAATTTTTGCTTTTGTTCCTCCGGAACCTGTTGGGAATCCGGCTACAGAAATTACATTTAGATCTGTACATATTGTATGTGTTACTGCTGTTGAAACATTAATAGGATTTAGGCAGACACCATGAAACCCATATTCAATTGCTTCGTCACAAAGATTAATGACACCTTCTTCTACGAGGTCAGGCCTTAAAGAAGTATGCTCAATTGTACTGTGTAGTTTTTTATGGTTATTAGTTTTTGATTCATTCATTAGATGCTACTCTTTTTTTTCAGTTTCACTTTCTTCTTCCGGAAGATATAAAATTCTGGAACATGATTCACAGATATTGAACAAGTCTATGTTATGTATGTTGGAAATTACCTGCGGAGTCAATAACATATGACATCCCTGGCAGGTCTTGTCCAGGACAGGTACTATAGCGGTGCCCGGAAATCTTTTAGCAATTCTTTCGTAGCGTTTTAGATGAGGGGCGTCGATTTCACTTGTTTTTGTTGATCTGTCACTATTTAAAGTGGCAAGTTCTTTCTCTGCAAGTACAATTTCTTTTTCTATTTCTTTTTCCTTTGCCTTAATTTGTTTTTGCAGCGATTCAATTTCTCTTTCAAATTCCTTGGCTTCGTTTTGCAGTTTCTCAACTTCAACCATGTTTTCAAGGATTTTGTCTTCAACTAGAGAACAGTCTGCTTTAATACCAAAAATCTCTTTTTCAACTGCTTTGTATTCCTGATTTGTTCTTACTGCCATCAGCTTTACTTCCAGTTTTTTTCGCACTTCTGCTTTTGATGCAAGATCAACTTCAAGAGAATTCCGTTGAACAAGAGCGTTTTTAATTACATGTTGTTTATCGTCAATTAACTTTTGTTGTTCGGCAAGTTTGTTTTTTAGACTTTTCAGCTTTGCAGGAAGTTCTTTTTTCTTCTTGTTCAGTCTAAAGATTTTAATATCAAGTTTCTGCATATTTATAAGAAGTTTTATGTTTTCTTTTGCATTCATAGTTTTCTTAACGTGTATAAAGTGAATATGGTGGGCGATGCAGGATTTGAACCTGCGACTTCAACCGTGTGAAGGTTGCACTCTCCCACTGAGTTAATCGCCCTCTTTTTTTCTGACTAATTAATCAGAGCAAGAAATATAGCATTCCCCGCAAAAGGTTTCAAGGCTTTTCACGGACATAATAGGGAAAAAATACTGATTGGAAAAATTATTTCCTGTTTTCCAAATTTTCAATAATTACTGTGAAAAGATCTTCAGTGTAATCATGTACAAAAATATTAGCAGCAGTTTTTTTTCTCATAACAATTTGTACGGGAACCAGTCCATCTTTTTCAGGATAGACAAAGATGCCGAATAAGGCACCGTAGTCGGTTTCTGTAGTAAGACTTTCACAGAGAATTTCAACACGATTCGGGTTTTGATTGTTGATACGAGCTGTTTTTAATCCTGTAGCTTCAGGAGCAGCTTTAGCGACAGCGACAACCTCATCATATGATGCTTTAAATTGACGTGTTATTCCCTCATAGGTTTTTGCCTGCTGTAAACTTGATAGCATTGCGCATCCGCAGAAAGAAATTAATAAAATGATGTTCAGATATAAAAGAGTTTTGTGTTTCATAAAAGCCTCCCAATAGTATAAATAATTATATTAGTATTATCCCGAATTTTGCAATAGGTATGAGACCCAAGCCGAAAGATGTTGATTTTAATGAATTCGATTATTTTATATCAAATTCAGGATTATAGAACGTTTTAAGCCAAAGGTTCAAGAACAGTTAACTTTTATGTTTAGGAAGAGGTGTGGGAATTTCTTCCACTGGTTTATTGAAATAACCTATTATGAGTTCAGGGAACTTCTTTTTTAGGTGTGTGATCATTGATTTAATTCCCATTATTTCTCCTGACGGGAGGGGAATACATTCTTCGTATATTAGTGGATCAATATTTAGGTTGCGCATCTGTATCATATGTATGTTGCCTGATAGCACTAATTCTTCAAGTTTTTTGATTTCATCAATATGATCAGTTAACCCCGGGTAAACCAGAAGATTTAATGCTGTAAAAAGTTTTTTGTCAGATGAAAGTTTTATTGTTTTTAGTACATCTTCAAATGTATAGTCAGCAGGTTTATAATATAGATCATACAACTCTTTTGAAGGACTGTTAAGACTGATTCTGATACTGTTTAGACCTGCATCTGCAAGTTTTTTTACTTTATCAGGGTAACTTCCGTTTGTATTTAAATGGATGATTCCGCGCGAAGTATTTTTACGAATTAGACGGATTGCTTTTTCAATTACATTTGCAACAAGCAGCGGTTCCCCTTCGCATCCCTGGCCGAAACTTGCAATAGCAAATGGAGCATTTTGTAAATGTCTGGTTGCTATTTCACTGATTTCTTCAGGTGTGGGTATAAAATCAATTCTGTCTTGTGACGCTTGACACGAATCCTCCGGTTGAAGAGATAGACATCCCAGACAGGATGCATTGCATGAAGGGGACGTTGGAAGGGGACATTCCCACCTTTCATAGAATAGATTTTTCGCAGCAAAACAGTGATATTCTGTTGCGCATCTTTTCAAATGCATAAGCAAACGATTATTTTGTAAAACCAATTTGAAATTTGTAATTTTTTCAGGCAGGTTTCTGTCATCAAATTGATCAGGATCCCATCGTTTGCAGGCATCTACTCTTAATCCTGCAGCATAGAATTGTCCGTCCTTCCATCCAACAGCGCAATAGGCCCATAGTGGAAGAATAAGATTATCCTCTGCCTCAAATGCAGGTAGTAATGTTCTTGTATATGCTGGTGGAAGAAAGCATGCAACTGTTGAATGCTTTTGCCCTGTTTCTGAAGAATATTCTTCAATACATTCAAAGTTTTGAGTGTGTTGGTTCCATCCTACAGGAAGTCGTCCGGGCATAGTAAATAAGCGGCTGCCTTCCGGTAGAGGGATTAGTTCATCAGAATTTGGCAATACAAGGTTGGAACCTGATCTTCCGGTCATACAGTAATCTGGATGATCATGGATCATTCCTTCTTCATCTGCTAATACAAGGCTTGGTATTTTAGTCTTCATGGCAAAACCCTACTGGAATAAATATTTTAATTTGAAACCACTTTTCAAAACGGTTTGATATGTCTATATAACCTTTATGGTTCTGTAATATCCAGCATATTCGTGATAAATCCATTTTTTCAATGCCGGTGATTGTTTGGTCCTTTTGAACATCGAGCTTTTTATGAAGGATCTTCACTAGAATGTATTTTCCCGGGACAGCTTCAGAAATTTCACGACATTTCATTTCATCCAGGTTTTCGATACGTGAATAAATCCTAAGCTCACTGTTCTTTTGTGAAATATATTCTGTAGCTGCGCAAGTAGCGTAGAATATCTCACGAAGCTGATCCTCCTCTCCTAAAACAGATGGCAATGGTTCAAATAATTTCATAGAAAGGTTAGTCATAGAGCCGGTTCCTTCTTTGATGAATGAAGAAACCGTTTCTTTGAGAATTTCATTTATTCTTACAGGTTTATGCTTTTTTATTGAATGGTCTGTAAAAAAATGTTTTTCAATTGTTGAGGATGCTTCCTGCGTCATATTTATAATATTACGTGCATATTCTGTAAGGGCGTCGTCCTCCATGAGCCCGTTTCGTATTTGTTTTGCATATTCATGGACTTGACGAAGTAAGGAATGAAAATCAGATAGCATATTGCTGACATGATCTCTCATGCCTTCCAAACGGCTTTGTTGCGAAAGAATTGAGTCAGCGTTCTTTTCCTTTGACATATCTCTGGCTATACCTTGGGCTCCAATGATTTTGCCGTCGGAATTCTTTAGAGGATTTGCTGAAATAGAATATGTTTTCGTGCCAAAATGTGATTTAAACTGTAAGTCCGATCTGTAATTTTCCCCGGCTAAGACAGTTTTGAAGAAATCCTTAGCTTTGTTATGGCTGTTTTCATGAACCATACTTATAAAAGTTTTGCCAAGAAAATCATTAATACGGGCACCTCCCTCTTCAAATTTTCGGTTAAGAAAAAGGATATTTCCATCAAGATCAAGTGTAAAAATAATGTCGTCAGCATTTTCAATTAGTGTTTTTAATCGGTTTTCTGAAAGAGCCAGAGTATCTCGTGCAGATGAAATTTCCTGATACAAAAAAGCATTTGCTATGGATATTGAAGCATAATTGCTGAAAGAACGAAAAAGTTTCAATGTTTCGGCATCAAAACTCTTCGGAGAAAAGTGTGCTATCGAAATACTACCAATGCTTTTTGAGCAATATACTAATGGTACACTGACAAGAGAATGGGGACTGACTGAGTCTGTTTTTTTAAAGTGCTGTTGAGATTTTCTGGAATCAGGAACTAAAATAGGTTGTAGTGTATTTGTTACTGTTTTATGTAGATTGACAAAAATATCGTAAATTTTACTGTTATTAGAGCTGTCAAGTCCTTTACTTGCTGCGAGTGTTGGAGTTTTATGGTTTCCTTCGTTTAATAACAGTGCTCCTGTTGTGAACGGAATCAGGATGTTCAGTTGTTCAATAATTGCAGGATACAATTGAACGGAACTTATTTTTGTTGAGAGTTCTTTCCCTATACTTGATAGTGTTGAAATTTCAACGGATTTTCGTACGGTTTGCTCAAAGAGAAGAGCGTTTTGTAAAGCCATTCCTATTTGAAAACCAATAAAACTAAGCAGATTAATAAACGTGTGATCCGGTACAGCGTTGATGGTTTTACTGGCTAGAAACAAAACTCCCATAGGACTGCGGCTGGAAAAAAGAGGCACTCCAAAAAATGAAGTCATGCCGGCTTTGCGGCATAGAACGGAATCAAGTTCTACACCATCTTTCAGACAGAAAATGACATGTTTTTCCCTAAGCGTGTGTCCAGGAAGATCGTCAGAAGCGTCTAACTGGCGCCATTTTTTCAGCAGTTTGTCAGGGATTCCGGAATGAGCTCTGAGATAAAGCTTATCTGTTTTTTCATTAAGAATAAAAATGCCTCCAGATTCGTATCCGGAGTGTTTAATTGTTTTTTTAAGAGCGCCTTCAAGAATATTATCTACATCGATAGAATCCAGTACAGAGCGTATGATTGAACTTGCAAGAGATAATCCCTCCTGCTCCTTTTTAACAGATTCATAAAATTCATCAAGAGTTGCTCTGTCTTCAATAAGGCAAAAATAACCGGTAAAGTTCTGACTTTTATCAGTAAGGGGACAAATATTTAGTTGAGCAGGCCTGTTTTTGTTTTCTGAACCGCGGATCCATACAGTCTGTCGGGATGGTTTTAGTGTTGATTGAGCCAGGATAAGTCCGTCATGTATTTTTTGACGGAATTCACTTTCAAATAGATCAGTAAAATGACGATAATGACCTTTGCTGTTTTCTGTGATTATTTGACCTTGCTCATTAAGACTAAACAGCAGTAAGGGGTTCTGGTCAGAAAGAGCGGTTGCATCTACAGAAAATGATGATTTTATATCTTTATTCATTAATTGATCAATCTGTGATGGATTCATTATTTGTAAACCTCAAAGTCTAATGTCCTGGGAAGAAATTATTCAGGAAGTTTTATAAACAAAAAAGGCTATTGTTGACAGCTCTATTTATTTTTCCCAAACTTTATGGTATCGTTAGGAGAAAGAGAACGGAAGAGGTTTTTTGTTAAAATGAAAGAAAAAAAATCAAAAGTTTATTTTTTACCTGCGGACGGCAAAAACTGGTATCAGTTAGCGGAGAGGTTTGACTTGCTTAAAGATTCAGTCAGGATCGAAGAATGTATATGTAAAGGGGATATGGTCGCTGTAAAAACGCATTTTGGAGAACCTGGAAATACGGCATATTTACCTCCTGTATATGCTGGAAGGACTGTCAGGTCTGTCCAGCAACTTGGAGGCCTGCCTTTTTTAACTGATACTACAACACTTTATAATGGCAGAAGATCTAATGGAGTAATCCATATTTTTTCAGCATGGGAGAATGGGTATGTCCGTGATAAGGTCAATGCTCCAATAATTATTGCCGACGGAATCAAGGGCAAGTCAGTGAGCAAAGTTTCAATTGCAGGTGAAGTCCTTAGTGAGGTTGAGATTGCTAATGAGATAATTCAGGCTGATACACTTGTAACTTTAGCTCATTTTACTGGCCATGAAGTTGCCGGATTTGGAGCAGTGATAAAAACGTTAAGTATGGGCTGCTGTTCTCAGGGAGCGAAATTCAAGATGCATTCAACAGTTTCTCCTTATATTAACACAGCTTTGTGTATTGGTTGCGGGCAGTGTTTAAAATGGTGTAATTTTGATGCTATTGCCATTAAGGATAAAAAGGCATTAATATTATCTGATCAATGTAAAGGCTGCGGTGAGTGTATCGGTGTTTGCCCTGAAGCAGCTATCCAAATCAATTGGAAAACCTCTGAGGATTTTCATAAGCTTTTGGTCGAACATGCTCTGGGCGCGGTATCAGGAAAAGAGCATAAATGTATTCATTTCAGTTTTCTTATGCAGATGTCGCCTGCTTGCGACTGCTATCCTTTTTGCGACCCTCCATTTGTTTCCGACATTGGCATTCTTGCATCACGAGATCCGGTATCAATTGATAAAGCTGCTGTTGATCTTGTGAATGAGACAAGCGGACTTGCCTGCAAGCATTACCATTCAAATAATATTGGTCCAGGTGAAGACAAGATACAAGCTCTTTATCCCCATATTGATTATAAACAGCAGTTTGATCATGCTGAAAAGATAGGCCTTGGCACTACTGAATACGAACTCATTGAAGTATAGTCCCATGTTTTGAATCAGGATGGAGTTTGCCTGACTTATTTGGTAATAATAAGAAGTTCATGAACTTATCTTTCATCAACACTTCTGGAAACCTCACTTTATTCTTTATTAGGAAGAGATATTTAAAATTACACCTCTGCACCTGTAAAATTAACTAATAAATAACGCAGCTTAATCATATTAGATATAATTTCTTGTTCCTTCCGG
The DNA here is from genome assembly GCA_030765365.1 of Candidatus Theseobacter exili. Classification (GTDB taxonomy): domain Bacteria; phylum Auribacterota; class JACPWU01; order Theseobacterales; family Theseobacteraceae; genus Theseobacter; species Theseobacter exili. The sequence goes on along the minus strand of JAVCCS010000268.1, from coordinate 8,349 downwards.
GCGCCATGCGGGAGAAATAACTCTTGGCGTCTTGCGGCAGAGCAGTGAGGAGGCTGACAAGATAGCTGTTTCTCCAAAATTTGCACTTACTTTATCTACAGCAAGAACCAGGTTGCGTGATTTTTTTTCTTCTTCAAAAAGCGGTATTGTACAATCCTGAAAAAGGTGTGAAACTTTTACCCCAACAAGTCGGACAGGTAATTTAAGAGAAAGTTTGTTGTAAATAGATATTAGAGCGACATAAATAGATTTAGTGTCCCATACAGATTTGGCGAGAGTTTTTTGTCTGCAAAAAGTGTGAAAATTATTGTAGCGAATAGTAATGCCTACAACTTTTGCTGACAACCCGTCACGACGCATTCTTCGGCCCACTCGCTCAGTTAAAAGGAGGATCTTTCTGGCTATTTCCTGCCTGGATGTAATATCTTTTGGGAGGGTCATACTGTGTCCAACGGATTTGGCGTCCAGGCTTTTGTCTGTCGGAGTAAGTGGCGTTTCGGCTGTGCCAAGACCCATTTTGTGCAGATGTTCTCCAGTGACACCGAATCTGCGGCGGAGGCAACTTACAGGGAAGCGTCCAAGTTGACCGCATGTGTATATGTTCATTGCAGCAAGATGTTGTGTAAGCTTTCTGCCAATTCCCCAGAGCTCATTTACAGAAATGTTTTCAAGTATTTCAGGGACCATGTTTTTGGATATAATTTTTAATCCATCCGGTTTGTTCATATTGCTTGCAAGTTTGGCTATAAGTTTGTTAGGCGCAATTCCAACAGAACAGGTTAATCCGAATTCTTCCCATATACGCTGCTTTATTTCATAGCCAATATCAATAGGTTTTTTTTGAAGCCCGGCAAGATCAAGAAACGATTCATCAATAGAATAAACTTCTATCATTGGAGTTATTGATTTTAATATTTTTACAATTTGCGAACACGTGTACGTGTACTTATGGTTATTGCCTGCTACAAGTATTATGTCAGGACACAATTTTTTGGCTTCGTATTTTGTCATGCCTGTTTTTACACCAAAAGCGCGCGCTTCGTATGAAGAGGTTGTAATGACAGTTCTTTGTTCTGAACCTGTAACAGCTACAGGCTTGCCACGCAGGAAAGGTTTTGTACGTTGTTCTACTGAAGCAAAAAATGCATCCATATCAATATGCAGGATCATAATTATTCTGTTTCTACGGTAGCTAAGGTCCAGGTAAGTGTTCCGGAATTATAAACAAGCTCGTATAGATCTTCGGGGCCCTGTGCTGCGAAATGATGTTGAGTTTCCCTGCCGGTCCGGGTTTTCCATTGGTATGTTATAGCAAGAACGGCATATTTGCTTTTTTTCCAGACAAACCATACCGGTCTTGCCTTAGTGTTTTCGAATACTGCACCTACTTTGATTGTCTCATTAATAGATGTTTTCATCTTCCTTCTCTTTTCTCTCCTCTCTCTGCTGCTTTCAAATTTCTTTTATATTTGCGGGTGTCCGCGTAGTACTGCAACAACCTTTCCCAGTATTTGGACAGGTACTTTTTCAGGATCTATAGTGATTGGATCCATTGTTGGGTTTTCAGGTTTTAAGACCACATGTTTGCCCCGGCGGTAAAAACGTTTTAAAGTGGCTTCTTCTCCGTCAAGTAATACAACTGCAATCTGTCCCTGCTGTACGATCGGCTGTGGTTGTACTGCTACAAGATCTCCGTCAAAGATTCCGGCATTAAGCATACTGGTTCCTTTGACACGCAGTAAAAATGCTTCAGGCGAATTGACAAGGCCGCGGTCTACAGTCATATAGTCTTCAATTGTTTCTTCGGCCAGCAAAGGCATTCCTGCTGCAATACGTCCGACTATTGGAAGCTGTAGAACGTTGTCGTTTGTTTGTACGCTTATGACCGGTTCTATTGAGCGGGCAAGACCGCTTCGGCGGATATATCCTTTTTTCTGCAATGCTGCAAGATGTCCCTGTACTGTTCCTATGGCATTGAACCGGAAATGTTCCATCAGTTCACGTAACGTAGGGTGATGTCCCTGATTCCATTTTGCAATGATATGTTCTAAAATATTTTGTTGTTTTCGGGTTAGATCATTCATAATGATTCCTTTCTTTGAACCGGAAAATTTACAATAGAAGAATGGAATTAGTCAAAATCTATCAACCTGCCTTTAAATAGAAAAAGTTTCGAGTAAAATGCGCCATAGATAGCATAATGTTCTCACTTCAAAGATTTTAAAGGAGCTTTGTTATGCCTGCGTTTTTCTATCCTGAATTTAAACCAATATCTTTCGATGCGGTTCTAATTCCCATTGCAAAATCCGGGTTAAATTATTCAGAATAAACTTACCATACAAATGTATAGTAGTCAAGAAAAAAATGAAAGGAAGAAGGGCCCGTGTAGTTTTTATTTTTTTCTTTTAATAAAAGCATTGTAATAGCAGAAGCAAAGCAGTGAGAGAATTGCCAGCCAGGAAATACAGAAGAAAATCCATCCACTTAGTTTCATTCGATTCCCTTTCTTGCTTTTTTTATTGCCTGTCTTTCAGGGTGCCAGGCGACTTTTACAAGGATAACCAGAATTAAAAGAAGAGCTAAAAGAAATAGCCTGGTGAATAGTATGTACGGCTTGTTTTCTGGAGGAACATCCTGCATAATAATGACTCCCCAGAATTTTTGGTAAAACCACACTCCTAAAAGAACTAATAGATATGTTGGAGTAACATATTTTATGATGTATTTGAAGATTGTTGGAATGCGAAAATCACTTCCTGAATGCAGTTCGTCCCAGGCATTTTCAATTCCAAACACCCATCCGAAAACAATGGTTTCGATTGTTGCAAAAAGAACCAGTCCGAAGGTTCCTCCCCAAAAATCCAGTTCGTCAACTACGCCGTATTTTAGCCACAAGATACCTGGAAGACATGACGTAAATGTTACAATACCAATAATCCAGACACTTTTAATCCGGTTTAATGAAAATTCATCTTCCATAAATGATACGGCAGGCTGTATTAAACTGACTGAAGACGTAAGTCCAGCAAGGAAGAGAAGAAAAAACCATAGAAATGCAAAAAATCCACCGAAAGGCAGTTTAGCTAATATCAGGGGCATTGTTACAAAACCAAGGTTGAATAAGCTGGTCATTACCTTGGAAACGCCTTCGGTTCCAAGGAATATAAATGCAGCAGGTATGACTATTGTGCCACCCAGAATTACCTCAGCAAATTCATTTGTTGAAACAGCTGAAAGACCGGATAAAGTTACGTCATCGCCCTTTGAAAGATAGCTGGCGTATGTAAGAATTACACCGATACCAACTGAAAGAGTAAAAAATATTTGTCCGGATGCAGCCAGCCAGACGTCAACATCTGCAAGTTTAGAAAAATCAGGGTTCCATAGAAAACCCAGGCCGTTTAAAAAACTTCTGTCGGGAAAAGCTGGGTCGGGTGTTCCAAGAGTTACTACTCTTACAGCAATGATAACGGCCATTATGAGAAGGGTTGGCATTGCGAATTTTGCCAGGCGTTCAATGCCTCCTTTGATGCCTCCATAAATTACAATCATGTTAAGAAAAAACGTGATGAGAAAGAAAAAGAAAGCAGGCCAGAGGCTATTAAAATAGGCATTCTTTTCTATGCCCTGATAACCGGAAAGAAAAGTCTGTACACTTGCTTCTCCCTGTCGGGCTGCTTCCATTAGTGTGCCTTTTGCAGTAAAAAAGGCATAACCAAGCAGCCAGCTTTCTATGTAGGTATAGTATATAAAAATTACAACAGGGCCGAAAATTCCAATTATGCCGAAGTACTTGATAAAACGGTTTTTGGTCATTTCGTGAAACATGCCCGGTGCTGTTCCATGACCAAAAAGACCTCCGTAGCTTCCAACTGTCCATTCAATCCACATAAGAGGGATTCCAAGCAGAATAAGCGCTATAAAGTAAGGGATCATAAAAGCTCCGCCGCCGTTAGCTGCTGCCTGACCCGGAAAACGCAAAAAGTTTCCCAATCCAACAGCGCTGCCTGCAACAGCCATAACAACGCCCAGCTTCGAACCCCATTTTTGGCGTTTCATAAAAAACTCCATAATTTTGTTTGAACTCAGATTTTTTCCATAATACCAGTTTTTATCAATCTATCAATACGTTTTTAAGATCAAAAAGTGTGTTCTCTTTGTTCTTAAAATGGATTGACAAATGAAAGAAGATAGCGAAATGTTAATTATTGTAAGAACTATGGATTAATAGGAGTTGTTTATGAAAAAAATGTGTATTTTTTTATGGATCTTAGTTTTTAAGCTGCTTGTTATAACGGATCTATCATTTTGTCAGGATGATTCTGGAAGTGTTAGGTTGCCTGTATCTAGAGATAAAAGCAAAATTAGTGTTGAGGAAGCAATTAATTCACGGAAAAGCGTTCGTTCTTTTGCTGATATTCCGCTGAGTTTACAGGAAGTTTCTCAGCTTCTGTGGGCTGCTGTAGGAAGAATAGATGATTCAACATCAGGGGCAACCAGGGCTTATCCTTCAGCAGGTGGTATTTATCCTTTAAAGGCATTTCTTGTAGCTGGAAAGGTAAATAGTCTTGATTCGGGTGTTTATTGGTATGATTGGAGAGAGCATCAGCTTGTTAGAATTGTTACCGGTGACAAAAGGGCTATTCTGGCATCTGCCGCACTTGGACAGTCTTGTGTCAAAACGGCACCGGCTACGATTGTGCTTGTTGCAGATTTTTCAGCAGTTAAGCGATTTTATGGAAATCGCGGTCGAGATAGATATATTTCAATGGATGCAGGTCATGCTGGTCAAAACATAAGTTTGCAGGCGGAAGCTCTTGGTTTGGGCACAGTTGCAATTGGGGCTTTTCATGATGAGGAAGTTAAAAAAATTCTTCAAGCAGATAATGCTCCTGTTTATTTGTTTCCAGTTGGGAAAAAAGAATGAACTAAACAGGTCGTCAAAGTCTACAATAAAAAAAGCTCATCAATTCAAGTTAAGAAGAGATGAGCTTTTTTATTGTATCCAGTATATTAATTTATAAAGTAGGAACTTTTTCCAGAGCTTCCTTTATTTTTTCAGCAGGATGTTCGTAATCTTTCAATTTTCCATCCATGTACGCATCATATGAAGCAAGATCGAAATGTCCGTGTCCGCTAAAACCAATAACGATACATTTTTCCTGGTTGTTTTCCTTGCATTTAAGTGCTTCATCTATTGCTCCTTTTATTGCGTGAGCCGTTTCAGGAGCAGGTATTATTCCTTCTGTTTCTGCAAACAGCAAAGCTGCTTTAAATATTGCGTTTTGATGATACGCTCTTGGTTCTATAACGCCCTGATCTACTAACAGGGATACTAGTGGAGAACATCCGTGATAGCGGAGCCCGCCTGCATGTATATCAGCAGGAACAAAACTGTGTCCAAGTGTGTACATTTTAAGCAGCGGTGTTAACTGTGCCGTATCTCCGAAATCATATCTGAACGATCCTTTTGACATACTGGGGCATGCCCATGGTTCTACACCAATAATCTGCAAATCTTTTCCGTCAAGTTTGTCTTTAACATAAGGAAAAGCAAATCCTGCAAAGTTGCTGCCGCCACCTACACACCCAACAATTATATCAGGACTGTCACCGGCAATTTTCATTTGTTTTTTTATTTCGAGACCCGTGATTGTCTGATGAAGAATTACATGATTCAGTACGCTGCCAAGTGCATACTTTGTATCATCATGCGTTGCTGCGTCTTCCACTGCTTCGGAAATGGCCATTCCAAGGCTTCCGGGAGTGTCAGGAAATTCTTCAAGAATTTTCTGGCCTGATTTGGTTTCACTTGATGGAGAAGGGATGCAGTGTGCTCCCCATGCTCTCATTAGTATTTTTCTGTATGGCTTTTGATAAAAGCTGGTTTTTACCATATATACCTTACATTCAAGTCCGAAAAGGCTTGTGCCAAAGGCAAGTGCGCTGCCCCATTGACCTGCACCGGTTTCTGTTGCAATTCGGCGAACACCTTCGGCTTTATTGTAGTAAGCCTGGGCTACAGCAGTGTTCGGCTTATGACTTCCAGGAGGACTAACACTCTCGTTCTTGTAATAGATTCTTGCAGGTGTTTTAAGAGCTTTTTCAAGTTCTGTGGCTCGATGCAGAGGAGTTGGTCTCCATATTTTGTATATACGCTGAATTTCATCAGGAATTGGTATCCATCTTTCCTGGCTGACTTCCTGTTTAATAAGTTCCATTGGGAAGATAGGAGCCAGGTCTTCCGGTCCAATAGGTTGACCTGTACCCGGATTCAAAGGAGGCTGAAGCGGGGCCGGAAGATCTGCTTGTATATTGTACCATTCCTGAGGCATTTCTGCTTCACTCAGATAAATTTTCTTTTCACTCATTGATAAAAACCCTCCTGTTAAAATTGCGGTTATGAAAGTTACAAATAACATACTGTATTTTTTCTGTAAAGGATATTTGTGATTGTTCCTTACTTCTTCAAGATTCAAAATAATGTTTCAATATTACTGTTGACGAACATCATTGCTTTCATTCTTATGATCCTTTATAATATAAAGTTGGAATAAGACATATAAACCATATGTTGGAGAAGAGATGTCTGATGAACTGATATATTACGGTAAATATTCTCTCGATAAACCTGTTTTGATTGCCGGATGGACAGGAATGGGTAATGTAGCATTACAGGCTGTTGATTATCTAAGAGTACGTACGGGCGCAAAGCTGGCAGCCGAAATTGATATAAGTAATCTGATTAATCCTGACTCAGTAAATGTTGAATCAGGTTTAGTAAATATGCCTGTGCTTTCGAGAAATCTTTTTTATATTAGTGAAGAGAATGGACTTATTCTTTTTGAAAGCGAGTCTCAAATATCCGGTAAAGCAGGTACAGTTTTGCTGGAGCGTATTTTGGATTTGGCTTGCGATTTTGGGGTTGAAACAATATTTACCGGAGCTGCTTTTCCGTTGCCGTTGAGTCATAATGAACCTTCTGCCGTTTATCTTGTGGCAAACGATAAAGATTTACGTGAAAGTTTAACCGATAAATATTCTTTAAAACTAATGAACGGGGGCCAAATCTCCGGACTTAACGGACTTTTGCTTGGTTATGCTTTAAAGAGAAACATCAAGGCGGCATGCCTTTTGGCAACTTTGCCGATTTATGCAGTTAATTTTCCAAATCCCAAAGCCTCTATGGAAGTGCTAAAAACCTTTCAGAAAATTCTGGGTTTTAGCGTAGATATGGGGGATTTAGAGCGAGCTGTTAAAGAGATGGAAATTCAGATGGAGATTATTGAGAAAAAAATGAAGAATTATGTTCAATCCGGTGATGAACTTGTACATGAAGAAAATATTGTTGATAATGATGAGGAAGAAAAAACGGATTTAGATGATACGTTTATCGATGGTGTTCGCATTAACGGAATACCTAGTTCTGCTATACTGCGAATTGAAAAGTTATTCAAGAATGCCGCAAAAGATCGTCAGGTTGCATTAAAGCTGAAAGAAGAACTTGATCGCTGGAATTTATTTAAGTTTTATGAGGACCGTTTCCTGGATCTTTTTAAAGAAAAGCACTGATAGAATCTTCCGTACGAGTACGTGCGTTTTTCAACAGCCTCTCAAGCTTTCTGTTTTTCAGAAACTTATAGTTAATCTATCCAAGCGTTTTTATCAAAAAAATCTATTTTATCTAAAGGCATAATAACAGATGAAGAAATGTTGCCTAGGTGTGCAACGATTCTACGCTGAAAACGAGCAAGTAACGCTAGGCTGATTGCTTTATCAGCACTGTAATTCGATACATAAATTTCATCTAACGCCTTACTGCACTGTTTTAAATATATTTTTCCGTTATCAACCAATGTTCTATTCATATTATTATCAGATTCAAGGAATGCTTTTCGCACTTTCTGGAAATGCAGATCAATCTTCTTATCAAGATCTCCGAACAATTTTTCATATTCACCCCGACTAACTGGAGAAGTGTTTTTTTCACTTATTTCATAGATGTTTTTTGCATAATCTCCAAGCCGTTCAGCATCCTTTACAACACTCATCATAACAAGGCAGGCTATTGTATCAACAGTTGGCTGTAGCACCATATGTTCTATAATGCGTCTGCGTATCTTTTTTTCATCTGTATTAATTTTTTGATCAGAACCGTAAATTTCAGTTTTAACTTCAGGTCCCTGTTTTTGACCGCAAACGCTTTCCATTGCAAGGAGAAACATTTTCCTGGCAGTATCCAGCATTTCTCCAAAATTATTCAGGCTATCTTTCATAAAGCTATGTTCCTCCAAAAAACTAAAAAAAATATTTTGCATTTTTATATATCCATTTTAAAAAGTTAAAAAT
>JAVCCS010000230.1 GCA_030765365.1 Candidatus Theseobacter exili | reverse complement strand
GCACCCGCATTGAACAATAATTATCTTAAAAAAGGATGGTGAAGTATGCGAATAAATATTGGATATTATACATCAACAGGAAATACGCTATGGCTTGCTTCCAAGGCAAAAGAAATGATGGAACAGCAGGGACATGCAGTTAAATTATACGAGATAATTAATGACAGATCAGCATTTGAACAGGATGAATGTGATTTGACCGGTTTTTTCTATCCTGTATGGGGATCAAATCCTCCTGATCCGATGGTGAAATTCCGGGAAAACATGCCTGAGGGAAATGAAAAAAAATATTTCTTATCGGTAATTGCTGTGCGTTGTACGGAGATACCGGTTTTTTCTGGAAAAAAATGATGGATAAGAAAGGGTATGATATTTTCTATACGAACCATCTAATCATGCCTACGAATTTTAATTTACCGTATGAACCTGAAAATTACTGGAAAAGGGTTCCCCTGGAAGATGAAAGAAACAAGATCCTGGCTGTTGCAGAAAAAAAGCTGCAAATGATTTGTGAAGATATCTTAAAAGGTGAAAGGAAAATTGACGGGACTGGTGTTGTCGGCAGACTGGCAGGTGCCCTTCAAAGGAAAACCTATTGGATAGGGAACGGATATAAATCACATTTCTCAGTAAGCAAAGAAAAATGTGTTAATTGCGGATTATGTTATCGTATGTGTCCGTCTGCAAATATCTCCATAAAGGAGGACGGAGAAAAAGTTTTCGGTGATAAATGCATGCTATGCGTAAAGTGTTACAACTTATGTCCGGTTAATGCAGTGCTGATCTGTGAAGTAAGTATCGATGATAAAAAATACAGAAGATACAAAGGACCCAGTAAGGAATTTAGACCTGTTGAATACCGTAAATAAGAGGAAAGCTTAGTAGCAAAGGAGTAGCGTGCTCAAGAATAATTTATCATTTCAACACATCTCTTACGCAGCAGTATCGATATACGCCCGTTCATTTTGTATTTGCTGAATGGATTCTTGAAGTAATTTGCCAGGAGGAGGAACACGGAAAAATCCACTTTCAGCTATTTCCGCTAGGATTGTTTCAACTTCCCGGTCTATCCTTTCGGAGTCCATTGATAATCCGTCCTGACGCGTTTGTTCAGTTAAAAATTCAGTAAACAGGATTTTAAGTCGTTTATGAAGTTCCGGATGGAGACTGTCTCCTTCAAAAAGCTCTTCCACACTTGCCAGTACCATTCCCATGGCAAAAACATCAGGCATAGCTGTTTTGCCCGCTTTGCCAAGAGCAATTCTATGTGTTTTCCTGAACTCATCAAGATTTGCAACACGGTTTTTTGCGTCAGTTTCATCCAAAAGAAGAACAAGTTCCCGTTCTGGATTAAATTCATCTCTGTTAAAGGTTACTGATGAAACGATATCTTCATAAGAAGATTTGTCTTCAAAAGGTACGATAACAACTTTACCTCGAAGAGAAGCTGTGTCAAGCGCATCGCTATAAACAACAACGTCCTCAGGATTTATGCCTAATTCCTGAATCAAAGCAGTTTTTGTGTCATTTAAATTATCTCTGGCAAGTATTGCTACCGTCGCACCATTATTCATTTCCTTTAATCGGTTTCGGATAAAATTAAATCCCGGAGACTTATTTGAAATAGCTCTTAAAGCCATATTCCCTACTTTTTCCGCAGGCCCTATATCAAAAAGCAAGGATGAATCAACACCAAATGTCAGGTTTTCTACTTTGTCAATATCATCAAAGACCTTTCGTCCTTCATAGGTTTGCTGAAATTCAATATTATTCCAGTATGCAATAGACGGAGTTGCCAAAACAGCTTTGGCCTGGGCCTCTAAACGTCTTATCAGTTTACGAGCGGTGTTTTCCCCGGAACCCTCGTCTTTTAGAACCGTATATTTGATGCCAGCATGACGTAATAGCTCTGCAAGCCAGGGAACTGAATCAATATTCACTGAAGCATTACCCTTTTCAACAGAACCGAAGATGCAATCAGCTATTAGCGGCGCACCTGATTCGTTCAAGTTATCAGGATATAAGGTTTCAGCAAATGATTTGTTGATATCCATTATTTTTCGTTCCAAAGCAATACTTTCAGATGATCTGGCGGGATTTGGTTGAAATGAATCAACTATTCTGCGCAGCATTGTAATTTGTGTGCGTTTCTTAATTTCTTCTTCAGGAGTTCCGTCAGTGTCTGATTCAAGTTCCAGATGCAAATTTGTTCGGAACAGGTCGTCCAGAGATACGCCGGGTTCAATTTCCACGCTTCTCATAACAACTTCCATTGTTTCGCTTATATTTGAGAATATATCCGGAAGGTCTCCTGAAAAAAGGCCTATATAATAATTGGCTATAATTTCAGGAACATTAAAAGTGCCTTGTCCAAAATGGTCTTCATATTTCCATCTAAAATCAAGGTCGTAATCAGTAATTTTTTCTGAAAGCATATCTGTTACATATTTATACTTTGGATCTGTCATAAGATGCATTATATAGCTTCTGAAAAGACTTGATCTAAGTACTTCCAGCAGATTTACGTCATTGACTCCTGCAAGACTGTAAAGATTGGTCAGGAATTCTGTAATGGTTTTGTTCCCTTCAACAGTTCCTGATTCGGAGATACGTAAAGAACCCGCAAGGTCAGGGTCGGTCAGAATTTCTCTTATTTGATCAAGAACGGGATTCCCAGAAGTATAAGCCTCTTTTGGAAGTTCCAGCTTTGCGGTGGCTTTCATAATTATCATTTCAATATCTCCATTGGCAATAGCATTGAATCTTGCTTTAACAGGCGTTGCAGGTTTAGTGAATAGTGAAATAGCATCATTCAGGATTCCTTCATACAGAACCGGATCGGTAATTCCTTCAGCTACCATAAATTCTCCCAGCATCTGGATTTTTCTTCTAATATTTATGTCTTTTCTTACAGCAAGGTGGGAAGCCTCAGCCATTATTGTTGCTCTTAAATCTTCTGTGGATGCCGGCTGTTCTGATTGCATGGTGGTATCTTCTTTAGACAAAATTGCTTGTTCGTCAGGGGCAAGATGTACAACAAAAAGGTTTTCTGAATCTTCTCCAACAGTAACAGCTGCATTTTCAGGGTTGAATTCCCAGGTGTTAGATGCTGACTCGCCGTATCTGTTCTGAAAGAACCGGGTGTAGTAAACTACAGCTTCAGTTGTTGATTCAATATACGCCACCTCGGCTCCCATATGTTCAAAATGATACAGAGCCAGGTTTAAAAGGGAGCTTCCGACTCCTCTGTGCTGTGTTTCAGAAACAGTACACAGTTTGTGGACTATTCCCGTTTCTCCGTCATTCCATGTATGGATATATCCTAAAGCACGGTCGGGGTTTTCGGCATCCATCGCGATAAAAAAATCTTTTGTAAACAGACTGCTTCGCCATGAATCAAGAAATACTTCCATTCCAGTTTCATTATCAATAAGTTCTTCATAACTTTCATTACCGAAGGCGCTGCTGTTAATTCTCAAAAGAAGAAGCAGCAAGGGGTCAGCCAGGTGTTCATTTCCTTCAAGAAGGGAAGCTGCATGGTAAATGTTGACCGGACCTGCCTTAGTTTGTGCAGAAAAAAACGGTTCAGCCTTGGCAACCAGCCTTTGGATTGCTGCAGAAATCATTGTCTGGTCATCTTTTTCTGTTGTTAAGGGGGCCTCAGGCTTATCGGCGTATACAGTAATGACAGGTACGCGGTCTACGGTTTTTCCTCCAAGGGATTTGCTTGGAATTTCAAACTTGGCAGTATCCCTTATTACAAGTATGTTGGTAAATCCGGCTTTCAGAAGAGCTTCACGCACAAATGATTCCATCATCCAGATATTACCTTCAAAACGCTTCCATTGTTTCGTTGCAAGTCCGGGGACATACTGATCAGAAAAAGTTACGGCTATTCGTCCCTGAGGCTGGAGAACTGCGTAGGCATCTTCAAAATTATTCACAGGATTGGTCAGGTATGGTACTCCTGAAACTATTTGAACAAAAGAAATGGATTCTCCCTCAATATCGAGCTTAGGTTGTTGATTTAAATCCTGAGATATAAAAGTGACGTCTGTTTCTGACCCTTTCGTCTCTGGTGGCGTTACTCCTACTGTCGTCCAGCTTTCATAACCGGAAGGAGAAAGATACGTTTCTGTTTCCCCGAGAAGATCAAGGACAGCACCTCCTTCAGGTGCTACCTGCTTAAGCTGCCGGGTAATGGTTTCTGTGACGGGCGGTGGATGATATCCTTGTTGCTTCGAGGCATACAAAAGTGCTCCCCACAATTCAGGTGCACCTTCTTTTTCGATTGTTGATGAGAGAGGGCCTTCATATGACTCTAAGGGAATCAGCGGATTAGTTTTTAATAAAATCTTCAGTGATTGGATTTGCTGGGGTGAAGGAACTGTGTTGTCAGTCCACTGGATCCATTTAATCCATTCGTCAAGATGATGCGAAAAATGAGGGAACAACACTTTGAAATTATCGAAAATTAACAATATTTCCTTGCTGTTTATTTTTTCAGGATGTTGAGCTATATTCTCAAAATAAATAGCAAGATCCTCCATCTTAACGAAAATATCATCCGGAAGTTCAATTCCTGAATTCTGTGCTTCGGATTCTATTTTTTCAAGAGCGATACGCTGAGCTAAAGATTTAAAAGATTGTTCAAACCTGTTAAGTTGAAAAGTCACAGCGCCTCGTGGCCATTTCTTCGGATGATTTTTTAATAGCGTTGGCATAAAAGCTTTGATAAGAGTGTTATGACGGGTGCGGTTTTCGGTTAAAAGACCGTAGAGCTGCTCAACGGTAACACTATCTGAACGCAACTGGGCTTTGATAAATTCAACTTCTTCCGCATCAGTCCACTTCCGCTCTGCGTTATGTTCAAGTATCTGTTGGGCCCAGGCCATGATATGTGCAGCTTCGTCAACACTGAAGCCTTTCGTATCTTCATCTTGTAACGCCTGTTTCCAGTAAACTTCCAGTTCTTCATGCCTCAATGCAATATTTTCTTCACTGGTCAATGGACGTTTTGCTTCTGCTTCAACAAAAATGTATTGAACACCGTTTTCAGGATCTTTCCAGTTATATGCACCAGAAACATTTTTGTTCTTAAAAAAACTGCCTATTCTATCTTCAGCCGTAAAGCGAACTAATATGTATTCAAGAACAAGATCATTAACTTGTTTACTTTCACTGCTAATATTATTAGCATCAGCCTCTTCCGTATAAGAACGGAATAAACCGGATTCTTCAGGCGTAATTTGTACATCATCGGTATCTAGTATGTTTTTACGTGCGTAACCTTGGCCTGCAGCAATCACTTCAGTTACATCAATCTCTTCAATATCTCCAAAATCTACTCTTTGCGGATAGAGATTCTCTTCGGCCCAATGTGCAAGCTGCCATAGACTCATGCGTCCTTTAATAACATCCTGGATTCTTGGAAGGACTTGTGTAAGAAACATAAACGGAGTAGCCTGCCTGTATAACTCTTCAATAAAATTAGTTCCTGTATCATATTCATCCAGATTTGTCCTTTTGGTTTTTTCCAGTGCGGCAACCAGGTCCCAGCCATGGTCTCTTCCTGTTTTTTCATCCCAGTAAAGATAACCAAACCAGTCAAAGACCCTTTTTGTAACATCATTCGCCAGTCCTTCAAGCAGAAACAAAGAATCGGCTCTTTCTGCGAAAGGAGAACCGGCTCCTGTAATATATCGTTTTTCTCTTAATTCTTCATCCACATGATGCCCGAGCTCGTGAACGAATGTTCTAAGAAAAAGATTGAGGCTTCTAAACATGTCAACACGTACAATAATTCTTGTTTCTTTTTCGCCGGTTTCCGGATTTATATATGACTCATGAAAAGCAGGCCATTCCAGGTGTTCATTATATTTTTTGTAGTAATTTTCAGGGTCTTTGTCCTTATCGTATCCTTTTGCTATTAAAACTTTTTCAACGTGTTCTAAGTATTCATCCTTACTAAGAATATTAATAGGCACTTTTTTGTCGACAACCTGTCCAAAATAGCCGAGCTCAACAGAGCCTACAAAATTCATATATTCAGCAAGTGTATGAAGCCCTTTACTCGTGCGGAAAATCCTGGCTTCGTTACAAAATACGTTTAATATCATTTGGCGTTCTTCAACAGTAAGTGAAGGAGAAATAAACAATTGTCCTTTTCTGAGAATATCGATATATTCACTAGCTTTTCGATCGCTTCTTTTTCTGGCTCTCCACCCTGAAGATTCTTCCCGTTCCATAATTCTAGTTACAAGAAGTTTTTGAAAAATCTGTATAGGACGGAATCCATTTTCATCGGTATTAGTGTCCTGATCGATAGCAGAGAACAGGAGACTGTCAATTTCACTGTTAAAATTTGGAGAACTTGAGTCAAGACCGTATAGAGATTCCAGCTGATCAGAGTATTGTCTTTCCGGAATTGGATTAGCAACTCTTCCCGACATTCTCAAATATTGGGCTAGCAATCTTTCACCTGTTAAATGAGGTATGCGCAGCAGCTGCTCTTTATCAGCTGCATAATGAAAAGAAAATACCTGACGGAATTCTTTATGAACGCCATCTTCGCGTTTTTTATTAAGCTGTTTAAGATCGCGCAGAACCATATCTTCAATAGTTTGAAAAAATAACTTTGCCCGTTTTTTCGGATCCAAAGGAATTGACAACCTTGACAGGGTCGAGGTCCATAGCTTTGGATACATAGCTATTCTAAAAGGTGAATCAACCATGCTTCCTATTAATATATTAATACAATCTTCATAATTATCAGCATGCCAGGCAGCTTCAGCTTTCTTTAGCTCCGTTAGTACCATATTGATATCATCTTCCAAGATATCCATATTCTGCTTTTCATCTTTCAGATATCTGCTCATGCCGATATACAGACTAACATTGTTCAAAAGAGCCTGTTGTCCGCTTAGTGATTCAGTCATATGTGGAAACTGTTCCGCAACAAGTTCTTCAAGATTTTCTGGAGCATACCTGTATTGTATAAGCAGGCTGTTTGCCCATCCGCTTCTGTCCTTTGGATGTCCGGGAATAGGAGTTTGACTAAATGCACTTTGCTGCGCGGCTTCTTTCATCAAAGGTCGAGTCAAATTAAGAACAGAATCTTCATCAAGACCAAAATCTGATATAACCTCGAAAGCATTGGCATAGTCCCTGACTTCAATAAACATACCTGCTAAAACAATGGCAGATGAATTTAAAATTGCCTTTCCTGGATTTTCCTCGCTTATTTCCAGGGCAGTATTAAATATCTCTTCTTCAGTCGCTTTCGTAAGCTCTGAGCCATATTTCCCAAAAGCAGCTTTTATGCGTGGCCTCAAAAGCATTAAGGCTTGTACTTTTTCAAGTATTTCATCATCATTATATTGACCTTTTAAAAAAAGATGGGCATTAACAATTTTTTCAATAGGAGTTCTACCCACAAATTCCGGCAGGTTTGCCAGACGGGTTAACGTTCGATAATATTCGGTCATCATTTCATCGTTAGCTGCCACTTCTTTTGGGATGCTTCCCAGTTCTTCAAGTATAGTACGGGCCTTATCATAAAAATCAATCCATGATTCTGCTGAGGCAGACAACGTTTCCTGAGGTGCAAGCAACCCGGCATCCTTTAATGCTTCTGCAAGTACAGGAGTAGCCATGTCTGTTTTATCTATTTGAGCAGCATATGCGTATTTGTTTTGCCCCAATAAAGATGACAAGCGCATTGAAAATCCCTGTTTCATAGGGTTGTTTTCATCATTGGTCCAGCTTAAAAGAATATTAGCTAAATCCTGACGATATCGCAGTACAGCGAATGATGAAGGTAATACAGCTATGGATTTTTCCAATGCAGCAAGTGCTGCAATTTGTTCCTGGTTTGATTTGTAGTCGAATTGTCTTATTTGTTGTTCAATTTTTGTAAAGACAATTTCCGGATTGTGTGGATATGTTTTTTTGTGTTGATCAATAAGTGCAAGTATGCCCTGATTTGCGGCAGGATTAAGTCTTAAAGATGTTTCAAGTGTACGTAATGCTTCTTTGAATTGAAAATGGCCAAGAGCTGAAAGGCCGGCAGCCATTAAGTGTATGCCCGCTGGATTATTTTCCTGGGCAAGTAACAGAATATATGTAAAAGCTTTTTCCAGAAGATCAGGTTGGAATGCCCCGGTTTTTTCGCGAATTTCCTTATTGAGTTCTTCCAGCAGATATTCCAGGTTTTCACCCAGCCGGTGCTTATAGTCTGCGATAGAGGAACTTGAATCTGAAGGCGGGTAAAGATTCATAAGACCCACTGTTATTTGTTGTGTCGGGAACAGAGAAATGTCGGGATAAACAGATTTTAATAAATCAAGAGTTTTAAAAAAAAGTTTTTCTTCTTTTGAAAGATTTTCTGTCGGATGAAACAGCTTTGCATACCACGGAGATATGTCTCCTCTTTCGGCTAGTTCAACAAGGACAGCACGCCTGAACGCCATTGAAAAAAGAGGATTATTGAGAGCTGATATTCCAAAGGTTTGTGCAATTCGACGAATCTGGTCTTCTGTCTTGAGCACAAGTTTTTCGGCAAGATCTGTTACTGTCCATGAAAGTTCAACGGCCCGTCCCAGAGCCTGGGTATCAATTTGTTCTCTCCGGGCTGGATCAGGGGTCCAGGTTTGACTTAATCTGTGGAGATACGGCAGGTTGCCCCGTTCATAAGCTTCTGTAATTATCCATTTAGACAAATCACTTAGTACGGCTTTTCCGTGTTTTGCTTTAATGCGGTCTCCCTCATTTCGACAATAAAAAGCTTCATGTTGAACTGCTTCTGTATGGGTGCGCCCTGAAATGAGTTCAACGAGAGGGTGTATTAGTGCCTGAACTACAACTTCGGGCTTATCCCTGTGTATTTCATGGAAACCGTCAGGGATATTTATAGTAAGAACAAGCTGTCCGTCAATTATTTCAGGAACTGTTATTTCATATATAGGACGTTCATTAGGATCTTCTCTGGGAAATCCTTCTTTCATTCCGAGATCAACAAGTTTTACACGAACTTTCGCAGATTCAAATTGTTCAAATCCCGGAACAGGCTTTTTTAGAGGAACAGGTTCATCAGTAAGCAATGATTTTATTATCCTATTATGTTCAGTTCTGAATTCTTCAGGCATTTCACGGTTTACCATTGCTGTTTTCAACTTAAGATCAACCAGATCTTTTGGCGTCAGTGTGATAGACTGTGCTTCTTCCCTTATGGTTCTCAGGATATTATTATACTCCTCAAGGCTAAGGCCTTTATCACAGATTGCTTTTTTAGTAACAACCGGAGGTCCTCTTTTTTCGAGTCCAAGGAGTTTAAGTATCTTATCTACATGATGAAGACCGGTACCAACATAGGTGGGCCTTTCAACAAGCATAGGCTTTAAGTTGCCAGGGTCATTTCTAACGATACCAAAAGTGAGAGCACCGGAAGAAGATGCCAAGCGGATATTATATTCCCCACCATCAAAATGAACCAATTCTCCTTCTTCAAGTCCGAGCTCCTGCATAAGATTATTTATAACAGTCCCTTTATTCGTTGGCATTCCTGTTCCATATACACCTCTGGGCGTTGTTACATATATATTTTCTTCTCCGATCAAATACAGAAGACCAAGTTTTCGAAGTTCATCAATAATTAATTCTTTAGTGCCGTTACTGATAACTGCAACGTGAATACCACGAGCTTTTAAAGCTAAGATAAGCCTTTTTGAATGTTCGGCATTTTGAGCCACATTAAGGACTCCGTCCATAGCAAAGGTTGCCATTTTGGTGTTTCCCGGTTTTTGTAATAAAGCTACTGCTCCTTGTTCTTCAAGCGTACCTGATATTTCATCCAGATATTCGTCTGTTTTCTGAGGCAGCATGACTTCAAGCAGTTCGCGGGTATCTTTAACAGAATGAAGAAGCTCTGTGGAATCGCCTTCGTGAGTAAGGGCAGAAGCAAGAAGCTGATCTTCAGTTGCGTTTTGGAGTTCAGCTTCGGCTTTCTGAAGAACAGATGCAAGAACCTCATAAAAGGTAGGTTCATCAATTCCTGCTACTATACCCAAATTGCTAATCATACTAAGCTTTTTTACAGTTGGGATTGAGTTTTCTTCAGCTATTTCTTTTGCTTTTTCCAAACAGGCTTTGTTTAACAGCGTTTTTTTCAAATTTGCCTGATCTTGAACTTCCGGTACGGTGTAAAGACCTTTTACGGGATCCCCGGGCGATTCTTGCCGGATATGCGCAAATCCAACAATCTGTCCCTCTTTAACAGCGATATTAACCTTATCTCCGTTCCAGTAGCTTTTCCATCCTTTTAAATAGGTTCTTAAGAACACTTCATCATGGAACATATCGTGAAGGTCTTTTGTTCTAAGCAGGTTTTTATTGCGTACTTCCAGAAGAAGAAGAGCTATACCGTCGGCTGTTTCGGAATCATGACTGGCAATACTGTTTGCATCATATATTTCAATTCCTTGCTCTGTAACTGAAACTGGTTTAGCTAGTACAATAGACGCAAGAGCTTTTTGACATTTATCCGGGACTGCTTCAACTATTGTAGGAAATCTATTTTTAGTACCAGAAGTAACATTTGCATAAAAAACATTAAAATTATGTTGAATAGATGGAACTGTCACTGTATCGGGTTCATATTGCCAGTTCTCGCCTTCTTCACCAAAACGTCTTCTGAAATAACTCAGGTAAAAGGGTACCGCTTCATCTGTTGACTCAAGGTAAAGATTTTGAATGTTGCCCTGGTTTTTTAATACTTCGAATGTTTGATCCATCAGAGCTTTTCCGATACCTCTTCCGGATGCGCTTTTACCAACGGCAAGAGTTTTAACTACGGCGGAATCTTCCTGAACATGAAACCGCACAAAAGCCATGATGTTGTTCCCTCTTACAGCAAGCAGATCGTTGTATTTTCCTGAATGATTACTCCAGTTTTCCAAATAGGTTTGCATGGATTCTTCGTCAAGTTTTCTTTTACTGGCAAGATCATCACCGAGAGATGATCTATGAATTTCCAGAAGAATAAGTGCAAGTCCATCAGCAACGTCCTTGTCTTGGGCAGCAAGTGATTTGATGTCAAAAATTTTAACATCATTTTCAGTAGTATGGACCGGCGTGGCATTTTTTAGTGCTATGACAGCTTTGACCATTAGATCATGCTTCTTTTCATCCACAATACGCTGCTGAAGATCCTTTCTGATTTTCTCATAAAAATCCCTGTCGGCAGCAACTGCGATCTGTGGCTTTGTTAAATCGTTACTTGGATGAATCCAAATTCCTCCTTCTTTGTCGTTAGAAAGGACAATACCTTTAGGGGGTAATCCGAAAACCTGTTCCTCATAGCTTCCTCTGTCTATGCCAAAGCCTCGGCTGCCAAGCTGCAAACCGTTTGGATCGTTGAAAACGGTATGACCAAAAACAATTCCGGTAACTCCAAGTATTTCGCATAACTCATCAATATTGCTGTCATTTATCAGACCCGGATCCTCACCATCTCCGGCCCAGTTTTTTCGTGTCCAGAAAATTGAATATTCAGCACCCAGTCCTTCTCCGGAAAAATGATTTTCAAAAATATTCGGGGCTTCTGTTTCTGTGGCAAATCTCTCAGGATGATCAATACGTTCAAGAAGTTCTCTGGTAACCATTTCTTCTCTTACTGCGATTTCTTCCAATGAAAGCAGGGGCCTGATTTTTCCTGTGCGGTCGGTGAAAACAGGTATTCCTGCATGGACATACAGTTTCCCGGATGGATCAATATAGTAAAACCTGAGGTTTTCAACATACCACTTTGCCATTTTGCGAAGGGTAGGATCAGCCATAATTTGGGGCATTAATATATCAACCAGATCATTTAACGGTTTACGTCCTTCTTCAGTCTTGGAGTTAAAGGCTTTAATAAGTTTTACTAACCCATTACCAGCTGATACCCATTGCGGAACATTGTATCCAAGCTCAATAAGAACTTCAGTGCCTCCGTTAACAATCCAGTGCTTCAGGGCGGTTTTATCTCCTAGGACTGAAGCAATAAGAAACGTTTCATGATTCCCCATCAAAGGTACGTTACGACCAAAATTTGTTTCCCGTACAATATGTTGATATGTTTCCAGGTTTTGAAGTCCACGATCCGTATAATCACCCATTGTTACGAACAAGTCAGGTTGCACGTCTTTCATAGACTTTCGATAAAAATCTGCAAATCCATGACCGTCCGGGACAGCGGCAGTAACCGGATAGTCATGTGTATTAACAAATCTTAGTCTGTAGGCTCTCAATCGTTTTTTTCCAGTAAGCATTCTTCTTGCTTTTTGCTTTACAGATCTCTCAAATTTAATAACTGTACGCAGAGAATCAAGCGGTTTTGTTTCCTCAGGGAAAAAGCCGATTACGGTCGGAAGCCATTTTTTGAGAAGCCCAATGTGTGCCGTTCTGTTTTCTTCAATAAGATTTAGAAGATGAACAAGTCCCTCGTCTGTCTCAGGAAGGTTTTCCAGCTGCTCGTTAACAAAAGCAGATTTTTCAACATTATCCCATTTTCTCATTGATATCTGTTGTGCCCACGCAAGGAAATGTGCTGCGCTGTTTAATGATATTCCATCCGGCATGATTACTGATGAAAGCCGGGATTTCCAGTACAGTTCGAGCTCTTCATGTTCAATTGCAATCTGAATTTCCTGTTCACCTTTTTCCCTTAATGCAGAATCAACGAAAACGTAAACTGTCCCATCGGGAGCTGTTGTGTGATAAGCGCCGGCTATTACTCTTCCTTCAAAGAATTGACCAATATCGTCGTTTCTGTTGAAATAAACGAGCTTGTAAGGAATGTCAATGCCATTGACTTTTGGATTTTGAGCGGCCTGCACGGCATTTTGTGCCAGTTCTGTTAGCGTATTATTATCATGCGGACTCAGAGATTTATCAGAATCAGGCAGGCTTCTTCCGATATTTTTTCTGGCTCCGCTGGCGGGAAATATATTTGGTGTAGGAAAAACATCATCTAAGATGCTTTTCGCAAAGTTAAGGGCAATTAGGCTGTCAGCTGAATCCGTTTCTTCGTGGACTTTTTCAAGATAAGTTATAGTTAGCTGTGCAGTTAGTTCGTCTTTACGTAAAAGTTCCAGAATGGCTTGCTGAGGAGGAATAGGAATGCCAGTTATAACAGGTATTTGTAAAATCTTTTGTTTAAAACTTTCAAAAGCGTCAATGATGTTTTGACCGGCATTACGGTCCTGTAGATCTCTTTGCCAGTTTTCAAACAGGCTACGCACATTGGCTTTTCTGTCGGAGTTTCCCATATCGATCATTTCTTCGGCCATAGTTCTTTGTACAAGAGCGGCAACAAATCTATTGAAAACTAGTTGACTGAAGTTAGAAGGAGTGGCGAGAGCATTATCCTGCCCTGAAATATGAGACTTCAGCCTTTGATCGAGCATTATTGCCTTGTAGGGTGTGTCTTCAGGAATTGATTCAACCAGTGGCGTTATTACTACATAGGAACGGTGCTTTTTCTTGAGTATACTCGTTATCCCCATAGTGTGGAATCCTCCGGATAACATAATTGAGGAAGGGGTATCGTTTTCCCTCATTCTTTTGAGTGCGTTTTCGATCAGAATCCTGTCTCTTTCCAAAGCTGCTTTATAAAAGGTAATGGCTGATTTTATTGTTTGTCCTGCTGTGATAGAGAATTGATCTTCTGAAAGAAGCGTCGGTAGCTCAGCTCCGGACTCACTTGAATATTCCTTAAGAGTAGAAATAAGTGAAGAAAATTGAAATTCGGGTTCGTTTGCATGGAAAAATGAAAGGTCATCCCTGTTTACCTCAAGATGAAATAACTTTCTAAGAATTTTTATGATTTTTGAAGTGTGATCTACTTTACGCTGTAATTCGGTAGTAAAAAGTGAGACCTTTATGCGTTCTGCCAGGCTAAACACTTCTTGAAATAAGCCCTCATTGTTAATCTTCGACTGAATCTTTAGTATTTCAATATATTCAAAAATATTCGTGAATTTCTGTCGGACATCTTCCTGCATTTCGTCAGGTATGGATTTTTCAACACTTGTGAAAAAATCAGCCGTTGTTATCTTGCCAAGACGAAAAGCCAGGCTTTTTTTAAGCAGTAAAGTAAGATCTTCTTTTACCAGGCACTGTTCAAGCAATTTCATTAAAGCTGATTTTTCCTGCTCAAGCATATCTGTATTCAGTTCTTCCTGCCTATCAATTGATTCATTAAGAAGGGCAAGATTTGGATAATCGTTGAGAATATTTATTTTTAAATGTGCTTGAGCTGTTTTGATAAGATAGCTGGACAAATCCACGAACGACAGTTTGCCGTTTTCCTGACGTATTATTGATTTATCAAGTTGTAGAAGATCTTCCGGATAGCAGGCAGTTTTAATACGGTCAAGTGTTTCAAGCAGTAGTTCACTGATAAGGTCTGTTGTTTCGCGATTGCTAATAGTATTACGGTATGCTTTCAAGTTCTCAACGTACAAAGATTCTTGTTCAATACCATATAAATGCAGTGGAGAATCCTTATCCCTTGTTATTGAAAGAAATTCAGGGCCTGTTACCTGGCCTTTTCTGACAAACTGGCGGGCCACCGCCCTTTTAATTTTACTGTCAGGGAAGGCTGCTATAAGAGATGTATCCACCAGTCCGGTAGCGCCTTCAACCAGTACCAGGTTAATGTTGAAATGCTTTGTGAGGGCATTAACAATCTTTGAAATGTTCATTTGGGCTTCATAATGACAGTGAAGATCCTTTATCAGAAAAAAGGATGGTATTTTGTCATTGCCGAACTGCTCAGATACAGAACCAAAAGCAGGAGGAATTACGGAAGGGTCAAAAGCATCTGTTGCACCGGAAACAGCAGGTAAAGGAACTGTGCCCGAGTAAACTGACTTAACAGGGAAAACACTGATAGACTGGACAATGGCAAAGATAAGCACAATCAGTGATGAGATGCGCCTGCTGATATTTGAAATTTTACCTGTAACCGGGTTTCGAAACATTGTCCTTACTATTTCCTTTATAATAAGACATATATTAATCCTAATTACGAATAGATACACCTACTCATCTATTTCTATAGCATATTTTTAAGGATTTGGCAATACGAGTAGGGTCAAAATGGATGGATATTAATAAATATCTAATTAAAATGAAAATAAAAATGATTAAAGCTGATTTCACCATAAAGTTAATGTAGTAAAGATGATGGGAAATATTTGATTATTCTACCATTCATATTCAAAAGGAAATGACAAGTTATTCAAAAAGCATATGCGATTGCAGATTAGAGCTGAGCGTTAAGTTATTATGAAGAAGTAAACCGAAACTGACTAATGTGAATTGTGGAAAATTTACTTAATAATAACAAGCTTTAACAGCGAGAATAGCATGATTAATAACAAGTTGTCGTTTCGTTTACACACCCTTTTACGCAGCCGTATCGATATAAGCACGTTCGTTCTGCAACTGATTGATAGAGTTTTGAAGAAGTTTTCCCGGAGGCGGTAGATGAAAAAACCCGTCATTTTCAATTTCAAGAAGAAGAGCCTCAATCTGTTTCTTTTCATTATCGGTTACTTCTCCGATATAATCCCTGAAAAATTCTGTAAACAGCGCTCGCAGCCGGTTCTTGACATCTGAAGTCAGTTTGCCGTTTTCGTACACCTCCTCAACACTGGCAAGTATAAGGCCCATGGCAAAAACGTCCGGCATTGCGGTTTGCACCATATCTTTACCTTTCCTGGCTTCTCCAACGGCAATTCTGTATTTTTTATTGTTACGCTCCATATCGTCTTTCCATTGTGTGCGTATTTTTTCGTTCATCATAAGTACCATTTCTCGCCGTGCCTGTTCTTCACTGAACGCAGTGCCGGGATGCATAACATTCCATACGTTCTTTACAAGCCCGTCCATGCCTTTTTGCATGTCAAACTGCATAAGAACAACCTTGCCGTGAGCGTCTTCAGGCTTTTTGATATCCCGGGCAAAAACTACTTCATCTTCAGAAAATCCCATATCCTGAAGTAGGGCAGTTCTTGCAGCTTCAAGTGAAACATTACCTGTAACGGGAACAGGCATTGTTGCCTGTTTGTTTATGCCCAGCATATTGTTCCACGACTGTTTCAACCCAGCAGCCCTGCTTGAAACCTGCCAGAGATCTTTGCCTTCAGGTGATTCAGGGGCCTTTTCCAGGTCAACAAGCATTTCCATGAAAGGAACCATGGCCAGGGATACAGGTTTTTCGGTGTCATAGATTGTTTTGCCCTCTGCAACCGGCTGGTAATCCTCACCTATTGGAGCAAGCGTCTTTATCTGGTTCCAGCGCGCAAGGGAAGTAGTGTTTGCAACTGTCCTGGCAGCGTGAGCCAGTCTTCGTGTAAGGTTCTGCGCAGCTTCATCTTTTTGACCGTCGACTACCGAGTAAGAGACTCCGGATTTGCCCATTAACCACGATAATGCTGAATTTTTGTCAAGTTCCATGGATGCGCTGCCGCGTTCCGCCGTGCCAAACAGCATTTTATCTGCAACCAGGGGACCGTCAGTTTCGGAAATCCCGGCTTCATCCAGCTCTTTTTGAGCAAGAGCTCTCTGAATTTCAAGAATATCTGATTCAATGTTTTTCGTTTCAGCAGTATTGACCTGCCTTTTCTTTGAATATTTTGCGAGTTCCTTGATCTTTTCAACCTGAGCTTTCTTAAGTATATCGAGCGGCTGCGAGGTGTCATCGGCTATGTCGGTAGCAAGTGTCATGTCGAGTTCAAAAAGACTGTGCAGGGATGTTCCCATTTCCACTTCCCTGGTTCTCATAGCAGTTTCAATTGCCTGGGTTACTCCGTTTTCGAAAAGTTCAGTACGTTTGCCCGAGAAAAGTTCCAGATAATAAACGGCAGCAGCTTCGGCCGGACTGTATCTTCCGTATTTTTCCTGGAATTTAATTGCAAATTGGGGATCGGCTTCCGAGATAGCCTTGTCAAGGGAATCCATGTCTCCAGACAAATTTGACTGGATCAGTTCCTGAACATAACTGTAAAACAGTCCAATTCTGAGAACATCAAGCATTTGAACTTCCGACTGTCCGGTCATAACGATGAGGTTTTCCAGAAAACCGGCAAAACCCATTGTGTCCTGTAATTCGGTATCACCTTCATTTTCAACAAGTACAACGGCATCGGCAAAAGCCGGGTTTGTAAGCATATCGGCAGTTTTGCGCACTGCTGCATTGTCTGCCGGAACTCCAAGTTTTGCAGCTATAGCTGAGGCTATCTGCTGATGTTGTTCAGCTTCAAGGATATCCAGCCTCAGCGTTTTGGTTTCCAGCTTTTTCAGAAGCAGTTTCGTTGCCACTTCAATAATGGTCTTTTGTCTAAGCTTGTGAGTCCTTGTTTGAGAAAAGAAAGTTTCAAAATATGCACTTAGTGCTTTAATGTTTTCGGATGCTGATTTTGTTGTATCTACAACCTCGGAAACTCCCTTTTTAGCGTATGAATAAACCATATCAACATAAGCCCTGAGACTGTCAATTAATTCTTCGCGTGACTCAGCTTTAGCAACGTGTTGGATATCAAGAAGGACCATTTCCAGTATCCTTGTCTGATGGTTTGTGGTTTTTCCGGGCTCTTTCAGCAATTGAAGAAGAAGTTCTACCTGGTGATCTGTCAGCTTCATATCATTGTGTTTAATCAGTTCTGAAAGCACTTCAACGGGGTATGCTTCCCTTAGCGCTTCACGAGCGCCCTGAGGTATTTCCTGCTGTAATACTGCATGTCTTAGGAATCTTGTTTCTCTGGTTTGCGCATTAAATCTCCAGCTCGGTTCTTTCCCCAGCACAGTTTTAATTATTTCTTTATATGTTTTTCCGGCATAAAGTCCGGTTTGAGCTTTCTGGTTCTCGTCTTCGGCGTATATAATCAATGAGCAGTTATCGCTGCTTCTGTTTTCACTGTCAGTTGAAAACTTTCCCCTGAGCATTATTCCTGTTTCAGCAAGAGCTTTGATTCTTGCAAGATTTTCCTGTACGGTGCCGAAAAGAATAAATTTTCCGGCCTGGGGTGGGCGGCCATATCTTCTTGCGTCATTATGACCTTCCATCCAGAATTCAATGTAAGGGCTGAATTCTTCCACGAAGTAATTTCCAGGAACAGTTTCGAAAACCTTTTTAGTTTCGTCTTTTAGTTGTTCAGTATATTCTTTCCTGGCTTTCAGTAGACCTATTTTTCCAGAAACATACTTTTGAAATGAGGCTTCAAAAAGGTTAACTGACGGAATGGCGGCTGGCAGGAAAGACTCAATTAACTGCAGATGTAAAAGTCTGCTTTCGCCTAGGAGATCTTCAAGAAGTTTCTCCCTGTTTCCATGTTTCATTAGCTTTTCAATTTGCTTTAATACAAAATCAGCCTTATTAACATCAGTTAGATTTTTCTCCCGGATCTCTTGTGCCCAGGCTAAAACATGGGCCGCGCGTTCAATGCTGAAGCCTTTAGGCAGAAGATTTTCTTTGCCT
>JAVCCS010000053.1 GCA_030765365.1 Candidatus Theseobacter exili | reverse complement strand
TTATGCAACATATAAAAATCACAATTTCCAAGAAAGTAGATATTAATTATGGAAAAACAGCTTTTTTTAATCCATAGAAGCGTTAATTTCCATCACGTAGTCCTTAAATTCATCACGCGGCACTCTGGAATGATTGCGTAATTTCACACGATAATTATAAATGGTAGAAGTAGAATAAGGATCACTTCAACTTTCTGTGGGGCTAGTTTTTTCAGGCATAGATTTTAGCAACTCGATATAGAAAGAATTCTATATCAACAACACCTCTTAGAGAAGCTCTAAAAGCTTTTAACTTTGCATTAAAAGATTCAGCCGAAGCGTTTGTGCTTCTATTGTCAAAGAAGTTAAGTATCTCTGGATAATGAGAATAAAATGTTGCTGATATGGTATTGAAAGATTTGAATTCAGAGTTGGTAACATCTTGAAACCACTTCGCCATTTTAGTGCGTGCAACACCTTTGTCTGTATTTTTGGAAAATATCATTCTTAAGGAATGTGTTAGGGAATAGGCTTGTTGTATGTCAGGATAAAGTTTAAACAATATACCAGCTCTCTTTTTCTGTTTTGCCGTCCATTTATCACCTGATTTAAAAAGCAAGTATCGGCTGCGAGCAAGCAATTGCTTTTTGGTGTCACCATTCTCAAGTACTGCCGGGACGTATTTTTTTCCATCAGCTTTTGCATTTTCAATGGCATTGGTCTCTTCATTAATTGCATCCCATCGATGGGTGATACGCATTTCTTGCAAAGCATCATAAGCCAATTTCTGGACATGGAATCGATCAATGACACGTGTGGCTTTAGTAAAACATTTGCGAACTATTTTGTGCATAGAACTAGCCATATCTAAGGTTACTTCTTCGACTGTGTCTCTTTCTTTTTTTGAAATTTTATTCAGAACCTTAATGACTTTATCTGCCTTGGTGCCTTCAATCATAGCGACTAGTGCCCCTCTTCTTCCTTTTCCTTCCTTATTGGTTACAATAGTATAGAGCTCTCCATTTGTAAGTGCTGTTTCATCAATACTCAAATGAACACCAATGTTGTTTGGAAAAAGAATCCAGTCCTTTGCATGGTCTTTTTGTTCCCACGATTGATAGTCGCTTAAATGGTCTTTGTATTGCTGCCCAAAATGATCCCCATTAATATGATAATGTTTTTCTAGGCTATTAGAGTTTATTGGGTAATTATCCAAGTACTGCTTTTAAAAAATCCGCGAAACTTTTTGTGTAACGCGTACCTTTTGCAACTGAATCCCAATCCCTGCTGACAACCTTTCCTATATCTTCATTTAACCAACGACGGCGTCGAATATGTAAAAAAACAGCTTTCTCGCGTAGTGGAAAATCTTGAATTACTACCTCTGAATGAAAACCTTTGGAGGTAAGTTTGTGCTTCGTAAAAGCCTCAGGTCTATTGTCTTGTTCATCCAAATAAACTCGTAAAGTATCTAAGGATACAATCAAATTAGTGATCTCAAAATATTCAAAGATCTCTTGTGGTAATAAAAGTTTTACCAACTCTTCGTAGTGCTTGTTTCGTTCCAATTTCCTTTGTTATTTATCCGACAACAAAGGTTGAAAATTATTCAGTCCCCACAAGTTTATGAAGTGATCCGTGGTTTGCTTCCCCTGCCTGTACAGCGAAAGCGGTGGTTCGACCTTACAACTGGCTTCCACCATCTCAATTACAGCATGCAATGAATATTAATTGCCGTTCATTGCTTCTCGGCACACTATGAAAAGTAGCGGATTGCGAGCTACTTTCCTGTCCAGTAACACCGAACTTGATGCGTGGCAGAAAGTTTAAATAACCACCTAAACCCCAATGTTTTATACCGCGTGTTATAGCCATGTGGTTTATTCATTTTTCATTTTATTCTCAATTTGAGTCTTGTTTATTTAATAAAATATTGTTGTATTAAAGACATTAATTCATTCTTTATAATCGGTTTTGAAATGTAATCGTTACACCCCGCCTCAATTGCCTTTTCTCTATCGCCAGACAAGCCAAAAGCAGTTTGAGCAATTATAACCACTTCATTGTTAAATTCTCTGATTTGTCGCGTTGCTTCATAACCATTCATTACAGGCATTTGAATATCCATCAGGATTAAATCAATGTC
Source organism: Candidatus Theseobacter exili (assembly GCA_030765365.1). Taxonomy (GTDB): domain Bacteria; phylum Auribacterota; class JACPWU01; order Theseobacterales; family Theseobacteraceae; genus Theseobacter; species Theseobacter exili. The sequence goes on along the minus strand of JAVCCS010000053.1, from coordinate 483 downwards.
AGGATTATTGCGGCAAATATTTACAGCTTCAATCCCGGTTCCTGCTTTAAGTAATGCTTTACTATGCTCTTTAACTAAAGCTGACAGAAGCATTTCCGATGTTTCATCGTCCTCTACAACTAATATTTTTAAACCCGAAACTTCGGAATTAGCTTTACAACCCGATTTTTCGGACCAATCATCATTTTCAGGAACGATTTTTTCTTCTGGTTCAGCCGGATATGGAATAGTAAAGTAAAAGGTCGAACCTATTTCTTTTTCGCTTTCCAGCCATAATTCTCCACCAAGCATTTCTACATAAGCTTTAGAAATTGACAAGCCCAACCCTGCTCCCTGTCGTACTATTTTGTCAGCAACATCGGCTTTAATAAATCGTTCAAATATGGATTCCTGCCTATCTTTTGGAATACCAATTCCCGTATCTTTTACATAAAATTCAAGAAAACCGGCCTTTTTAACATAGCCAAATTCTATCGAACCTTT
>JAVCCS010000325.1 GCA_030765365.1 Candidatus Theseobacter exili | reverse complement strand
TTTGAACAGGATTTATTTTAACAGGAATAACACAAACATGTTCCATCCCTTCCATTAGTTGTTCAGGAATTTTTGTTGCAACAGTATCAAGAAGCATAACTGCAACCTTTTGATCTTTGGGAACATTTCTCCATCTTTTCCAGTTTGAACGCAATTTTGCCAATAGATTATTAGGAAGAATAAGCTCAAACGCGTCAAGATCTTCTTCTGATATTGCTAACCTGTTTGCATTAGATTGCAGAAACTCAATACATTCCTGTTCTTGCAGTTTCAAAAGATGTTTAGCGTTTGTAAGAGCAAAAGGCATGTCTTTTTCAAGACCCGCAGGATTTGATTGAAAATAGTCAAGGCTTTGTATGAGATTATTAAGTCCGGACTTCCCTTTTGAAAGAAGAAGAACATCCTGATCATTTAAACTGATAGAATCAAGCCATGAATTACTCGGGATATCCTTCTCGCCTACAAGCGCTGCGATATTTTCTGCAAAGAATTCTTTGAATTGTTCATGGGTTATATTTCTTTTTAAATCAATAAATACCCATTCATGATTGCCTGCTAATTTGCCTACCATAAGATTTAGCGCCCTTGCTTCTTCAGAAGAAAGGGAAATATTACGTGTGTTCCCTGACTTATCATAAATTACAACTTCGTTCATAAGCAGGTTAAGGCCTATTACTTCAGCGTTATTGTCGGATTCAGCTAAAAGCCGGGAAATCAGGGCATCAGAAACCTCCTTTGCCATAATTCTGTCCTGTTCACTTCCAATTCTTTTTACGGCACTTTGAACTTTTTCAGCATCTGTCGCATCAACCTTACGCATTCTTTCACCAAGCAAACGTCCAAGAGCATCAAGAACCAGTCCAGTCATTTGTCCCAGTTCAACAGAACAGATATCGGATTTACGGTCTTGAACTTCTCTTTCCAGATCCGTTGCCATCTGTAGAATTGTTTTTGTTAGATCCTCATGCTTGTAACGATCCATAAGTTCTTCTGCTTCGGCTTCTGCAACAACCATCTTAAGCTGGTCCCTTTCGTTTTTTGTAATACCTGCAGCCTGCATAACCTCATATGACCCACGGGAATCAGGCTGTTCCGGGTTTTCAGCACGATAACGTCTGCGTTCAAGCTCGAGTTTTAAGTAGGTTTCCAGGCTGGGCCAGTGCCCGGTTTCCAAAAGCTTAGAAAGCAATTTGCTCCCTGAAAAAATTGTAGAACCGACGGCCTCTCCGTAATGGGCGTAGCTTGCGCCTTTACCTGTTTCTTTTGCTAAAGCAACAAGCCCGGACAGGACAGCTAACCGAGTGCCATTAGAATAGTTTTTAAACTGTTCAAGAAGGCCTTTGTGTTTTTCGTTATTTAAAAAACTTATCAGCTGATTCTTGATATTTTCAGCAGAAGTCGGATCAATTTCTCCGACTATTTCAAGAGACAGACCTTCAATCAACGGCTGTATTCCCTGCGAATCATTATCATTGAAGAATTGTGCAATTGACTGATCTGAAGCGATCTTGGATTGCCTTCCTGATGCAACGCCTTCTCTAGTCAGATCAAAATTACTGCCGGGTACACCTTTGGATTTTGAAGCTTTTTGCAGATTGTTAAATCCTTCAGTTTCTAGACCCAGACGAGGATCATTAAAAACTGACATAACTGTATTAATATAGCTCCCTTTAAAATATGGGGCTGTTTTTTGATTGCTGGCTGCGGCTATCTTCCAAACCCTGAAATGTTTTGAGGTTATGGCATAGATTTTATTTTTTAAAAGGTCTATTTCTTCCGGTTCAAGAGAATCAAGATTTTTATATTTTTCCATAATGGAAGGAATTTCACGCTCAAAAATATATTGTACTGAAGCTACTCCCTGTTTTGGTGTTGACCAGTTCAGGTTAAAGCCTAGGGGATCCAGGGTTAGATCAGAAAATATAGCCTGTATGGCATTTATGTAGCTTCCGTTAAAATATGGGCAAGAGTTTGCATTAATAGCGCCTGAAAGCTTCCATATTGAAAAATCAGCAGAGGTTATTTTATAGATTTTATTTCTAAGGCGTTCTAATTCAGATGGGGTTAAGGAATGCCGGCGGGCATATTCAGCCATAATTTCAGGAATATTATTATTAAAAACATAACTAACGGATTCAATGCTTTTTTCAGGAGTTGTCCAGTCAAGTTGGAATCCCAGGGGATTCAGTTTTAGAGCGGGGAAAACAGAGCTTAAAGCAGAAGCATAACTGCCCTCCCAATACGGTGCAGTTTCTGTAGACAATGCAGAGCGCACTCCCCAAAGGTTAAGATGGCCTCCGGTTAGCCTGTAGATGTCATCTTTTAAAGCCGTGATTTCTTTGGCATTAAGTGTGGCAAACTGATTGTATCTGTTGATAAGATCCGGCCGGTTTTCTTCAATTGCATCTCTAACGTTTCCAATTGCTTCCTGCAATCCATTTTTCCAGCTGTATTTTCTTTCAAGTTGAACCAGTCTGTGCTTTTTCATTTCTTTTTCTGAAAAATCCAGTAGAGGATCACTAAAAATTAGCCCAAGGGCTGAAACATAACTTCCATTAAAATATGGAACTGCTTTTACACCTCCAAGGCCCCAAACTCTGAAATGGGATTGTTTAATATTATATATATCATTTTTAAGATCAATTCTTTGGGCTGGAGAGAGAGAAGATAGCTTTGAATATCTTTCTATTATGCTGGAAGCTTCTCTTTTAAGAACATATTTGATAGAGGCTGCAGCTTGTTCCCGAGAGGACCAATCCAGTTTAAAACCAAGAGAATTAAGATTCAGGTCAGGAAATGCTATCTGCAATACAGTAATATAACTGCCGTTAAAGTAAGGAGCACTTTTTTTCTTTTTTGCATTAGAAAGGCCCCATACTTCAAGGTGAGCAGAGCTTATTTCATAAACTGAATTTCTTAATTGATCAATTTCATCGGAGTTAAGTTCTGAAATACGTGAATATTGTTCTGCTATATCAGGTCTTTCACGGTCAAGAATAAACCTGACAGATTCAATGCCTTTTTCCAGGGTTTTAAAATCAAGCTGAAAGCCCAGAGGGGTCAAATCCAGCCCAGGAAAAGCAAGCTGTAGCGCCTTGATATAGCTGCCGTTAAAATATGGACATGTTTTTCTGCTGAGAGCCGATCTTAATCCCCAAATTTGCAAATGTCCCTGGGTGATAGCATATATATCATTGTTAAGATCTTCAATTTGCTCGGGTGACAAAGATGAGAGAGCTTCATATCTTTGAAAAATATCCGGGCGGTATTCTTCAATTGCTCCTTGAATATTTTCAATTGCCTTTGCTTCAGTTTCCCATGATGATGGTCCAACAATCCCTTTCTGTAACCTGGATTTACGCCATGTTACATATGTATTTGAAGCTATATGTGCGATTAATCCAGCCAATGCGGCAAGCGGAAGCATTTGTGGAAAGAAAGCAAGGGTTATTAAAGATACCGTGGACATAAAAAACGGCAAAGCTATCTTTTCCCAAAGAGTTCTCTTTTTACCTTCAGGAGACGCGCGGTCCTGTACAGCATGAAGGCCAACAAAAAGTGCTCGAAGACCTGTATATACGAGAGGATTACCAAATGATAGTCCCAAAAGTAGACCTTCTTCTATAGTGGGAATAACAATATCTTCAATAAAGCCGTTGATTCTTTGTGTCATTGGTATTTGCAGTGCATTTGCGATGCCGAAAACTCCGCGTGCAATAAAGCCGAGTACGCCTTTGCCCGCAGCTGGTTTTGATGAATCTAAATATCTGTTATATAAAGCCGGTTCCATAAGCATTGCATTACCTGCATCTATTGATATTCTTCCGCCTTGAACTGTTTTAACCGGGGTTCCGAGAGTCAGGCCTATCCTGGACAGACGCGTTAGGATCTTGCGAAAATCAGGGCTTTTTATAGCTGTGATTTCTGTTTCCGTAGCTGTTTCGTCAATAGCCACAGGCTGCATTGCAAATCCTGTCGCCATACGGGTCTTTCCATCTTCCTCAACAATAGGAGTTTGAACTATTCCATAGAATTCAGGCCCGACACCCAGGTTTGAAAATGTCTGTGCCTTCTGCAGTTCTGTATCGTCCACAGACAGTATAGACTTTCTTTTAATAGGGAATAGTTTAATAATGACAGGGTTTGTTATTCCCTCAATGAAACCCAGAAATATTCCAGAAGCATTGGTTGTCTGTGCTATTCCGGAATCAATTTGCGGCAATCTTTCAGTAGGGAAAAGCAGTTTAGCCTGATTGTGAGCTAATAATTCATCAATGGTTTCATAAACAGGAGATTTTACTTCAGGCCTGACGTTGGCTGCTGTCCAGTTGGCAGGAGGAATATCTGATGGTTTTATCGAGTCCATCAATAAAATATGGAGCCATGATCCCCAAGGGAACAAACCGGTTTCAAACAGTTCTTGTGAAGTTATTCCAAGGCTTTTTGCGTAATCGACATCTTCTAATAATTGTTCTTTTTCAAATTGATTAAGAGCATCTCCACTTAATGGTCCTATAGCTTCATGTGCCAGCTCATGCCTCAGTCCTAACTGAAGAAGTTTTAACCGTAAAGCGGGGGATATCGTGGGCTTAAATAATTGCTCGTTTGTTCCAATAAATCCGTTTTCTTTGTGGTCTTCAAATAAATGTTCTGAAGACGACAGGCTTGCTATTACTATTTCATCTTCTATGGGAGGCGCATGTGTGAACTGTTCAGAAAGAAATGTTCTTAAGAACGCTTCAAACTCGTCTTGGGAGGTGTATCCAAAGTCTTCGAACCTGGAAATAAGTGCAGTATCAACCCAGACTTCTTTGCCTTCTATTTTGCCTAAAGATGCAGACTGTGTTTTAACTTCGCTTTTAACCTGTTCGATTTTTTTGCCTTCAATGCTATTGCCGCGCCAGGATATTGGGCTCTGATTAATAAGAGGCAGGCCTTCCATGGATACGGTCGGTGTCTCAATAGTTTCTTTAGCGGTTAATATTTCTCTATAATATTTAAGAACTTCATGACTATTCATTTTCTTGTGAAAGATGAGTGTATCGAAAAATCTTTTCCTTAAATGATTTGAAGCTGCTTTATCGGTTTTCGAGAAAACAAAATCAGGCAGGTTCAATACCATTTGCTGAATAATGCTTCTATTTATAAAAGGAGCTAATTTGTCAATGACATAAAAAGCTTTGTCAATATATTCGCTGACTTTTATTTCTTCATCCTGAAGCGTTTTCAGGGGTATGCTTCTTAAGAAATCCCACTGTTCAAGCTCTTTAAGAATAACATCTCTGAGAGTTGTGTAGATTCTGTCTTCAGAAGGTAAACCAGCCTTTATCTGTCTTAAAAATGCGCTTGTTTCAGAGTCGCCGCTAAGACGATCAACAAGCTTTTCTCTTGCAACCCAGTTTTGGCCCGTTGCATCAGCAAAGACTACAATTTCTGCAAGCCCCGCTGCTTCTCCCGGATTTACTCCTATAGCTCGCAAGCGTTCTGCGATAATATTTTTATAACCATTACTGTACTGAAGAGTTTTGACTTTTTTATACCTGATTGATCCGTTAATATGTCTGACAAGAACTTCTTCTTTTGAAGCTTGTTCTCCATCCGGGTCGAACACATAATGAGAACGTTTTAATACCATTGAACGGCCTTCTATGCCTTCATGCTTTTTTGCTTCCTGAACAAGTCTGCCGTCTGTATCTGCAAGTGCTTTAAAAACCGCAATAACAGGGTTTCTTCCATGGACGGCCACGGCCGGATCTTCAGCAAGTACGCGTAAGTGGGCTGTTGTTTGACCTTTGCCGGTAAGATTAACCTGAAACTCGGTAAAAGCCTCCATCACTTCTTCTGTCAGGATAGCTCCGGCAAAGTAGATTTCGTCACCACCTTCTCTGAAAGCATTTGCCTCGAAAAGCTCTATTAGTGTGTATCCTGTTGCATTGGGGTCCGTAATTTCCTTTAGGGAATCATTATAAATTACGTATTTTTTGTATGCTAATTCTTCGCTTTCCACTAAAGCCTTAAAATATTCACCAATTGTTCCGGTTGACGGATCGTATTGCGCTTTGAATGTATCGAGTGCTTGTTTCAAAGAAGGAGGACCGCGATCTGTTTTTCCGTTAAGGTATAATGCTTCCTGGAATAACTGATATTTACGTGCATGTAATAACATTTCAATTTTTTCTTTTACCTGTCTTTTGAGCTGATCGCTCATGAGATCATAACGGAATTTTTCTTTATAAATTCTATCAACTTTTTTAAGGAATTCTTCCATATGCGAATCGTAAAGCTGTATAGCTTGTGTAAAGTCTTGATCCCCTTTGATATTTTGAGAAAATTCTGACCTTGCAGGTGTTTGAGGTTGCTCATTAAGCAGGTAAGAAAGCTCTTCCATAAGAGCCTCATAATGCCAGTGGTTTACTTCAGCAAAACCTCTTACATCCGCAAAACCTACAAAATACTGTTGTCCGCTATTAGCAAAATTACTGTAATCTTCTCCAATCCTGAAAGCAAAGGCATCATAGCTTTCTATTTGGGGATTTCTTGGATCATTCATAAAAACATCTGTAAGATCTTGATTTATATTGTTAAGAAATACGAGTAGCGCTGATTCACTTATTCGTCTATTCTCGTCAGTTTCAGGACCATTTTGCAGTGCGTCTATAACCCTGGAAGCCTTTATACTGTTTTCCCTGAGTGCGTGATTAAATAAAGTTGTTTTCCCTTCTGCTTCAGGATTGCCGTACTGGTTTCTTGGAATTGTAAAGTCGTCAAGTAGAGATTCGCGAAGGTCAAAGAGTCTTTGGATAACAGCAAATTCATACAGTCCCCGAAACTGTTTTTCATTAAATGAAATTAAGATAGGATCATTTGGGTCTACAAACTTCCTGAAAGCTTCTTCACTATAGTGGCTTGTTTCCGATGGAGTTGTGAATCCTGTTTTAAATGCTTGTTCTTTAAAGAAGTCTGAAGCAAGGGACAGAACCCTGGCAGTAAGTTGTTTCTGCAATAAAGAGGGTCTATCTGTACCAAAAATTTCATGATATAGGATTGCTACTTTATTTTTTCTTATTATATCTAAAGTTTCAGATGAAAAAAGGATTTCATGATTATTAATTGCAATCGGATCATCTAAAGGCCTGGCCCAAATTCGTTGACCTGTCTGTTGCATCTCTCTAAGAATACCGTGTAGAGCGCTGCGATCTGAAACGGCTTTTAACACTATAGCAGGTTTAAAGTAAGGAGAAACTGATTTGTAGAGCTGTTGTATACGTCCCTGAATTGAAGCTTCAATAACGCTGCCGACCTGTAAATTTACACTGTCCTCAGCTACAATATTATTTCCGTCATCGACTGAAAGTGCTGCCATGGAATCAGTTTCAACGGATGCAGGGATAGGTTTTCTGCTTATCCCCATCCGTGTCGTGATATGAAGGATTTTATCGGCATTTTTAGGGTGTGAATTAAAATTTGAGACAAAAGCTCTTATAGTGTCATCCTGTTTGGTTTCAGTAAGAGTTAAACGCATATTTCCTGATATCCATACCGGTGTTTCTCCTTCCTCTGCATCCTGCTTTGTCCCGGCATCAACGCTTAGGGCTTTAGATTTTGAAGTAATAAGATATTCAAGAACAGCTGCATCTTCAGGATCTGTGAAGATATTATCCGATACTATTTTCCCGTCAGAGCTTTCCATGTAGACTTGTCCAAATAATTTGTGATTGTACGGGTCCGTCCCGTCTTGTGGTTCAGACCAGTCCTGGAGAACCTTTTGAATTTGAGTTGAAACTTTTTCAATAACATCCATTGAGTTTTTCTGGCGCTCGAGAATCGCCAGATCTTCATTCACAAAAACCTTCTTACCTATAAGTTCTACAATTAATTTTCCATAAGCTGAGCCTTTTTCGATTTGCTGGTTTATTTTTGCTGTAACGAAATCAGGTGTGCATTCCGAGACAACTGTTTTTTCTCCAATCCTTCTGATATGATAGTATTTGTCGTCTGCTTTATAAAACCCGTGAGTTAATTTTGTCAGTGTTTGTGCTTTGGGTGTCAAAGCAAAACCCATTGATTTAAATGTTCGATTTGTTACCTTATGGCCCAGGAGTCCTCCGACTATTGCACCATGTGTTTCGTAAAATCTATTCTGAACAATATCTGAGTGAGTCATTGAAAGGTAATCGTTCCAGTCTTTTTTGCGATTAATAAAAAATTGGACAGAAAAACTTCCTTCAGAAAGCCCGGTTATAATTTCACTTAATAGCCCGGCCTTTTTAACACGACTGCTAATTCTTTTTTGCAGAACAGCAAATATTCGTTCCTCCAAAGTTTTACCTTTAAGCTCCTTCGGAGAATTTTTTAATATCCTTCCACATAACTCATCAAGTTCTTCCCATATTCTTGGAGTTTGTTCTTTTGTACCCAGACGGGCTACAAGACCGACAAACCTTGCATATCTCCAATCCCAGAGTTTCTGCTCAACAAGGGCCCTGTCTTTTAGATAATGTCTTCTGCTGAAAATAGCGGCATATTCTTCAACGCGGTTTTTGTAGTCTCCGGATACTCCTTCAAGAGCAATTCCAATGTTATCGTTGATGAAATCTGAATATATGACTTCTATATCATCGCCTTCAGTAAACTTGACACTGTCAGTAATCAGACCAAGTAAGGAGTGGAGCATTCTGTTTCTAACTGCTGTTTTAAGGATTGCAGAATTAATATCCTTTTCTTCAGGGAAAAGGTTCAAAATGGGTTTCCCACCTACTGTAACCTGGTTGAAATCAATGGAACTATCTTTTGCAACACCTGGAATAATGACGTTTCCGCCAATTACAAGCTGATCCTCAGAAAAAGGATCATTCGTATCGGCAATTCTGTCAGCAAGTTTTTCGGCAAGATACAGAAGAACTAAAGGTGATACATTTGCACCTTCACTAATTTTCATTCGTGAAAAAATTGCGAATTGTACTGCGGCAAGATAGTGGCGTTTGCGGTCTGGATAAAGAGTTTTAGCAAGTTTAATAATTTCAGGAAGAGGTCGTTTTTGAGCTTTAGCCAGCTGCCTGATTTCCGGTCTGTCTTCAAGGATTGTTTGTCCATCGCCAATAGTAAGAGAAGCAAAATCATCAATTAGGCTTAAACCGCTTTGGTTGATCGCATTCAGGTTTCCGGACCTAAGAATAGCCTGAATATAAAATATTTCCTTCTGGAAAGCAGAGCGTGGAGCTGTGGCTGCTGCCCGAGCTTTTTGAAAAGTGTTTTCAGCAATCTGAAAAAGAGGAGATTCTTCGTCAGTTGTCCCTGGATCCGGTGCATTTTCAGCTTCTAATAATGCCATTTTTATATTTCGGGAATGGTCTATGATTGCCGGAATGGTTTCTTGTGTAAATATTGGCTGTCCGGGATTTGCTCTGGCATGTTCTGTGACAGCTTTAAGCAAAGATGAAGTGCCTTTAACAAATCCTCCAATCTGATTACTAGATAAAACAGCATATTCAGGTGTTCTGTCTGAAACAAGTATTGCGGATCCGGAACTATCTGAGGTTAGTCCGACTTTTAAAAAAGCAGCAGAATCGTTTCCTGTAGCTTTATAGTCATCTCCAACATAAATGATATCAAGATTTTGTGCCGGTCCTTTTGATTTTTCATCCAATGCATTTTTTCTATAATTGGCAATTTCCCGGAGAGCACCGGTCTCTGGATCAATCCTTGCCATTATTCCGCCACCGGCAGCTATAACAATAATCCGGCTTAATAGTAAAGTTCTTTTGTTTGGAGGAATTCCAGCAAGGATTCTCTGGGCTGTTCTCTGGGCATCATTTCCTGAATTGAAAGCGTAAATTCCTCCGGATTCAAGATATTCAATTAAGTTATTGCGTGCCTCTGAGTTTTCGAGTGTAAATTCCGTCGGGCTTTTTCCCAGAATGGGTTTATCATATGTTGTTCCGTCACCGTCGGCTATAATGACAGTTCTGGTTTTTCTTGCGTCAATAGGTTCTTCTTCTCTGTGAACGTAGCCAATTTCATCCAGTATTTCATCAAAATGATTTTCGAGAAATCCAATTGGCAGACCCTTGTCAACGCCATCAATACTTATTTCTACAGAAGCTGAACCGGCTGAAACTATAAAAAGCCGTCCGACTTCACTTTCAGGCAGTGTTGAAAGCAGTTTTTGCATAATATCTCTGAGCACCTTGTTTTCAGCACCAATTGTAATTTGAATAATGTCGTCCTGAAATGTTCTTACTTCAATGCGTGGACGTTTCCCTTTTTCAGCACGTTCCTTACTCTGAAGATCAACTTCGTTTGGAATATCTGTGCGTAGACGTATGATTTTTTCTGCAGTTTCAAGAATGATTTGAGCAGTTTGCGGGGAGATTAATATTGGTCCTTTTTCAGCATTATCTGTTTCTTTAGGTCTTTTGGCTTGAAGATTACGTGCTGTTGCAACAAGATTATTTACTTGCTGATTCAGGAAAAGCGGCATTAATGGAGTTTTTCGTGCCTGATTAATTGCGGCTTCAAAGAATGTACGGGCACCAGCATCATGATTCCCGAGATGCCTGTCTACATCATGTGGAGAAGGTGGCAATAGTGACACGGATAAGGAATTCTCAGGAGGAAGATATTCCTGACCTATATAAATATCATCAAAATGTTCAGAGGAGACATTCTGATTCTCAGTTAATAGTGCTGTCCTACGGTATAAAGCTACTTGATTCAGGCTTCCGGTTGGGCTTATTGTCGAAATTACTCCTCCTCCATCAGCAATTATCAGGATATTCGTCAGAAGATGCCTTTTTTCTTTCGGAATTCCTTTAAAAATTCTTTTTGCAGTGCGGAAAAGATCGTTTCCTGCAGTAACAGCAACGATACCTCCGGCTTCAAGATATTGAACTAAAGAGTCCCTTGCTGCAGAGTTTTCAAGATTATTCTCAATGGGAGCCCTACCTGGAACAGGTCTGTTATAAATCGCTCCGTCTGCTTCGGCAAAAACAATGGTTTTTGTTGTTTTTGCGTCAATTAGCTGTCCCTCCTTATGCTTGTAATGCATTTGCTGTAAAATCTGATCGAAATTATTTTTAACAAATTGACGAGCACTACGAAAATCAATGCCTTTTATTCCGATTTCAATAGTGCCCAATCCTGCTTGATTAAAAGAAAGACGGTTGTCAGGGTTTTTGCCGAATAATTCAGAAAGTGATGCAGCTATTTTATTGTTTATTGCTTTGGATTGTGAACATAGAGCAACCTGAACAACATTTTTCAGAAGGTCTTTTCGTATTTCAATCCGTGGCCTTATTCCCGATTCCGCTTTTTCAGGGTCCTGCAGTTTTTCGATTGAGCCGAGATGAAGTTCAGCAACATCTAATATCATTTGAAGCTCTTCTGCTGAAAAAGCAGTAGGATCAGTAACTGTTTCAGTCACGGCTCCCTGTCCTGTTGTATCACTTGCGGGAGATTGTAGGTTTTTCCCTTCATCCGTGGCTGTTTCTTCGCAAAAACGACGTGTGAGCTGTGCGAGTCCTGAATCTTTGCCAAAAGCTTCTTCAACAGTTTTTATTGCAAGACTTTTCTGCATTTTCGAGATAGGTTGGTTTTCAAGAGCCATAAAATTAATAAAGATTCCGGAAAAACCTGAAATTGCTTTTAGAAGCACCAGGATATCATCCCATTCTGTTTCACGTACAACCTCATCGGATGGTCCTTTTTGCTCCATCCAGTCATTAATAACAGTGTTAACCGGAGTTCCTTCACTTATCTTTGCTTCTACCATTGACTGAACCAGTTCTCCGAATATCTCTTTTCCTTTAGGGCTCAACCTGTTCATAATTCTGCCGGTCATTGCAGGAACAGACAGCATTTTTTTAACTTCTAAGCTTTCATTACGCCAGGCGATACGTTTGTCTGAAAACTCTATTTCATCCAGATCATATGATTCGTCCATCATTATTTCTTCATATCTGGTTCCGTCAACTTCACTGGTGACGGTAGGTGTCCACGTTACATATGAAATGCCTTCACCCTCTAATCTTGTTTGTATCCCTTCTGTGTGAAAACCGCCGGTAACTAGAATTCCTCCATTAGTTTTTTCAAGCTTCAGTTGTGACAGGGTTTTTTCTACAAGGACGGCATCACGCTTTTGTGCCAGCTCATAAAAGCTGGTTGCCGTTTCTGCAAGAGATGTAAAAGATGAAGCTCCCTGAGGAGCATCTGGAAGGTTTTCCGATTTTCTTTTTAGAGCCTTCATTTTCTTGAAAATTTCGTCCACTTTTCCAACAGCACCATCGAGCTTAATTTTCTTCAAATCTTTTCTTGTTAATTGTAGCTGAATAAGCTTTTTTATCAATCTCCAGCGGTTATCAATAACAAGTAGTGAAGTAACATTTTCTTCTACAGCAAGCTGCTTTCTGGTTTTTTCTACTACATTTTCAAGCTGCTGCCAAACAGCGTTGATATCAAGCTTTTCCTGTTTATTTGTCAAAGCAACCCATTTCTCCAGATTAGGATATTCTTTTTCAAAAGGAAATGAGCCGATATCATTCTCCCAGTATAGATCTTTAAGGGCTGCAAGATATTCAGACGCACGTATTTGACCGAGGCGAAATTGGATTGCTTTCTTGGCCATTTCTTTAAGATCTTCAGCTACAAGATTTTTTTCAAGAAGGAAAATAAGATTTGAGAGTTCCTTCTCAACTTCCTGTTGATCAAGTTCTGTTCCAAGCTTGTACATTTCCTGAGCATCAATCAGAACAGATTCCTGAGGAGAAGATGTGCTGTCAGAATTTTTCCAACCCAGCAATGATGCAAGATCAGAAAGTGCTCTTTCAAGATCCATACCTTCGCCATCCAGCATTGAGCGAATATTGTCCAGGGTTTTCAGTTCTTTGGAGAACAAAATTTCTTTGGCCTGTGTGATCCAGTTGTCCATATCATCAATCATTTCCTGCATATTGGAAAAAGCGTTGCGGGTCTTTCTGAAAGCTTTCAGATTTTGAAGATAAAGATCGGTTGTTTCAGCTCCGAAAAGCTTTAAGTTTCCATCAAGCCCCATTTCGATAGCAGCAAATTCAGCACCAGTCAGATATCCTTCTTCAAGAAATTTTTTTCCAATATGTCGCCTGATCTTTTTGTCAGGAAAAGATTCAAATAGAAGGGTTCTGAGTTTTCCTTCAGCACCTTCAAGAAAAACAAAAGAAATCCCAGCTTTTTGGCGCAGCTGGCGTATTGCTTTTGCAATTCTCAGCTGGGCTTCTTTTTGGCAATGCAGATCTCTTATCAAAATGAGAAAAAGATCATTCTTTCCGGAAAAAGATTTGCCTTTTTTCATCCCCTGTAATGAGAGGTCGTTTACTTTTCTAAAAGTAGTTGATGGAGATTCTAATTCCGGGACAGAAAAAACAGTTTGTGAAGATGCCTGTCTAATCTTGCCAGAAAATGGAAATTGAAATATCATGGAGGAACTTATAAGAGCACAAAAGGCAATGTGTACAAACTTCACGGATAAATGTGTTTGTTTATGATATATCCGGAACCTGATAATTCGCAGTAATAGTATATATACATATATAAGCATTTTCATGACTCGTAAAGTATACCATCTTATAGAGGATTTGTCAATTTGGCAGGGAGCAGTATTAAAAGCACTTTTTAATAACATAAGGATTACAGAATGTGTGAATATTTACAGCTAATTGATACTTTAACCGGACAGAGGAATAATATTTTACCGCTTTTTGCTGATAAGAATGCATTTACAGCTCTGATAAAAGATCTTGAAACAAAGGTGTTTGACCTTGAATTTGATTTGATCGCAGGAACTGAATCAATGGGATATGTTGTTGGCGCAGCACTTGCAGCTCATCTTAAGAAGGGATTTCTTTGTATCCGGAAAGCACGCAGCTGGCATATTAATGTTGATAGACAGATTTTCTCTGACAGATTTAATCCTGAAGGAGAATTAACACTTCCAAAAGGTATTATTGCTGAAGGATGCAGAGTTCTGCTTGTTGAAGAATGGATGGTTACCGGGATACAGGCGAAAGCGGCTATACAATTAATTGAAAACCAGGGCGGTATGGTCTCAGGCATTACCGGAATAGGCAGGATAGAAAATGAAAAGAATTCTCAACTGGTGGGAAAATATATATGCCGCTTTATCTGGACAGGAAATAACTGTAAAGAAATTGGTAAGTGATCTGTAAATATATTCACTTAATTAAGAGTGGACGTAATGAATAGAAGAAAGTTTATCATAAAAGGTGGTTGTCTATTAGTGGGATCTTTTTGCTGTATACTTATTTCTTGTTTGAACAAAAGAGTATTTGCTGACATTGGGCAAGAGGGCTATAAAGTAGATCCTGAGCTTTGCATCGGATGCCGCGAATGTTTGGAAGGATGTAGTTTTGATGCTATGAAAATGGTTGAAGATACTGCTTATATTCAGCAGGATTTATGTGTTCAATGCGGAGCTTGCTATAGAATTTGTCCGGTAAAGGCTATTAAAACTTTTTAATATTGGTATAATGCATTTTTTAGTTCAATTTATGTAATGTATAATTAGCGAATATCTTATTTAGGAGTCTTGAAAATGCCGATTTATGAATACCGCTGTGGTATATGTTCAAAAGTCAGAGAATTTCTTGTTGGTGTAAACAGCAGGAAAGCAGAAATTATTTGCAAATATTGCGGCCGCGACCGTTTGAAAAAAATATTTTCAGTCAATAATGTGATGAAAAGTAGTAGCAAAATGCCATGTGGGCAGTCAACCTGCATGGACGGATCCTGTGGAGTACCTCGTTAGTCATGTCCCGGAGGGGCGGACTATAAAATTACCGTATAATAAATAAGGAGGATAAGATGGTTAAAAGAATGAGTTTAGTAATGGTGATATTTGCCGTTTTTTTGCTTTCATCAGCAGGAATAATAAGATGCGATGCAACAGAGATTCATGACAGGGTAGAATCTTTTTTTAAACAGGTGAATGATGGAAAAGTATCAGAGGCAGTTGATTTTATTTATTCGGATAATCCCTGGATGAACAGAGCGGCCGATGCAATCCAGAATATAAAAACACAGATGTTGAATTTAGACCAGATAGTTGGGAAATATTGTACTCATAAAAAACTTATTGAAAAGGTTGTTGCAGAAAGATTTATCTATATTAGCTATTTTGTTGCATATGAAAGACAACCATTGCGGTTTGAATTTGAGTTCTATAAACCTAAGGACAAATGGATGATATATTCATTCAGCTTTGATGACAAAATTGATGTCGAAGTTGAGGAATCTGCAAGATTGTCTTCGGTGCTATAATTTTTAGGGTTGGCATTAAAATATGTCACGGATGGCGTTATATAAGGCACAAAAGTTTCTAAATCATCGATTGATAGTTTGGAAACTAAAAATTAAAGTGTTATGGGTAAGATGAAATCCATTAAGTTTGGGATACTGCATTAGCATGAAAAAGAATATCTTAGAAATGGCTCATGAATTAATGTATTTAGCTCGCGGTTTCCGACCACAAGTCCCAATTACTAATGATAGATTGAATGAAGGCACTGATATTATCAAGGAAAAAAACAACAAAACAAATCTATTAGATTTAGTGAGAAATACTAAAATAAACCCCAATGAAAAAAGGCATAATGTCATATGGATTTATTGGGATACTGGTTTTACCAACTCTCCGGATATAGTCAAAACATCTTATTTTAGTTGGCTGAAAATGAACCCGGATAGAGAGGTTGTATTCCTGCATGATGAAAATATAAATCAAGTCTTAAAATTTAACTTTACTGAACTTTTCAGTTTTTTCCCTTCGGTAAAATTGGGTAAAGCCGGGATGTCAGATGTTCTTAGATTATATATTTTATATCGGTTTGGAGGGGTATGGGTTGATGCTACCACATATTGCCTTAAACCAATTAATGAATGGTTGGATATCTCTCAAACTAATTTTTTTTGCTTTAGGCAACCTGAAAATGTTATTGATAGACAAATGGTATTTTGGTTTGTAGCATCTAATCAAGGTGGAGAGATTATTCATAATTTAATGAATAAGGCTTTAGATTATCTTTCAAAAAAAAGAGATATTTGCTTATCAGTTCACGGATTAGTGAATAGTGATCAAACGCGCAATTTTATTTCCAGAGAATTAACTGGCTATGAGTATTTACAATGGGCAGAATTAAAAGGTCACATACCTTATTTTTGGATGTTCTATCTGTTTAATGAGACATGCAAAAACCATAGTATGGCTAAAGTATGGGAACAAGTATGCAAACAACCTAATAGTTACGTTCAACCATCACACGGCTTTGGTTCTTTCAATCACTCACATGTTTCCAAACAAACCTATAGAGATGGCAATGATGTAACAAAATCGATTTTAGAGGAGAGAAAAAACTTCATAATTAAAAAAATTATAAAAAATGAAACAGTTGTATCTATACACTTACCACAAACAGCAGGAACTAGTTTTAGAAAAATATTGAGCTCTACTTATCATGATCGAGTAATGTTTGATTATGGCGACAAAATAATGGATTCAAGCTCAAAAACTAATTTGTTCAGGGAGGAAAGAAGGAAGAAAAAAATAGATTATTTATTAGAATTAAAACATGAAGAGCTTCCTAAAATAATACACGGTCATTTTTATGCAAAAAAATACATTTCTTTTCGCGGTATATTTAAGTTTACTACGATAGTAAGAGAACCGCTGGCGTTAGTTATAAGTCTATATAATTACCTTAACGATAGACCGGATAGTAATCCTATAGTAGACAAAGCGAAAAACATGACCTTTGAAAACTTTATAGAAGACGAGTGGTTTGTAAACATTATGACTACTCAATTGAAGGGGTTTGAGATTGATGATTTTGAACTAATAGGCCTTCAGGAAGAGTTTGACTTATACAAGTCAAGATTTATGAGTTTGTTTGGGATTAAATTCGAAAATGAATCAATTTATGAAAATACATCAAATACAAAAAAAGTTGAGCTATCTTCGATATCGGATGAGCTAAAAAGTAAATTCTATTTACTGAATGCTAAAGACGTTGATTTTTATAATTCTTGTAAAGAAAAATATGGTTCTAAACATTTGGTTTTCTGAATGAATACAAAAGTTGTAATCTCTGTAAAAAGGAAAGTTCTCATCCTGCTTTTTTGCAAATTTTGCTAACTACAGAACCACGAGAAATTATAGCTATCCTAAATATTTCTCTTGAGTCTTTAAATCAATAAAAGTTCCTTCGCCATCATTGTAGATTTTTATTGCACGTATAGGAGTTGCCGGACAGTGTTGTTCGCACAGGCCGCATCCCCTGCAGAGTTCCGGTATCATTTCAGGGCAGGGAATTCCATTTTTATTATTTGTAATTTTTATTGAAAGGTACGGGCAATATTCCTGGCAAATAAGACATAGTTTATTATGTTCCCATCCAATACAGATGCTTTTGTCAATTTTTGCCGTTCCAATTTTAAAAAGTTTTTTCTTTTCAAGAGGCAGCATTTTAATTGCCTGTGAAGGACAGGCCTGACCGCATTTATTGCAGAATTCATCACAAGCCCCATGCCTAGGAACGAGTTTTGGTGTTAAAAATTGTTCAATGCCGTTTTCAGTGAGTGAGGGACGCAAGCATCCTGTAGGACAGACTCCAATACAACTGCCGCAACGGATACAGCGTTCAGAAAAAGTATCTTTGTTAATTGATCCCGGTGGACGAAGAAGCCTGTTGTCACGTTTGGCAAAAACTCTCGTTGTTCTTAAAAGAGCACCACTAACAAGACCGGTTGCTATCGATAAAAGAGCCTTTCTTCTTCCTGTGTCCAGAGATTTTTCTTTCCGCGTTATGCGTTTTTTAATGATTGTAATCCAATCGAATAATGCTCCGAGAGGGCACAGTTTCCAACACCAGAACCTTTTGAGAATTAAGCTTAGAATTAAAATAATTAGAAATGAAAGGCCAAAAAGAATAACGTGATGTTCAAGTATTATGAGTACTACAACTGCACGGTTAATTGTAACTAAAGGATCTAGCAGGCCAACGAGATTGATGCTGATAAGGCTAAACGCCAGGAGAAAAAGAAAGAAGAACCGGTTAAAGTTGCCTGGATGTGATTTTTGCCATGAAACTGTAAGATCCTGGAGAAGACCAACAGGACAGATTTTAAAACAAAAATAGCGGTTTTTAAAAACTGACAGCACAAGAAGCGGAACGGAAATCCATGCAATAAAAAACAGAAAATTAGGTATTGAGACTAATAGAAAATTGGGACTTGCGTTTTGTGCAGCTAAAGCAATAAAAGGCCTGTGAAACTGTAAATAGAATATAGCAATCCAGCCAGCAATTATTGCAAATTTAACTAACTTTTTTCCGATTTGACCAGGTAATCTCATTGAGAAAGTTTCGTATTCTTGATATTGATTTTATCCAGATCGGTAATACCTAAATTCATTTCTTTTGCAGCTCTAAGATATCCAAGATCATCAGGTTTCATTCCGAATAAACTGGTTCCATATGCATCAACAGCTACTTGATCGGTCCCAAATACGACTTTGTTCAGGATGACCACGTTCCCTGGTCCTTTGGGGCCTCGTGTGGTCATGACTCTGGTGTGATCCATTATAGTTAAATCAGGACGAAGAAAACTGCTGATATCCGCAATACACTGATCAAGGTCTGTTGTATGAAAAAATCTGCGGTCTTTTACCGCGCCCATGTGGTTTTTCATTGCCATTGTCAATCGGGCTGAACCATGACTTTTAGCGATGGGCATATTTATAAAACAATCTGCGTTAAGAATTTGTGTGGCAACATCAGGCTTCTTTAATATTTTTGCTTCAGGCAAATTTACCGTGGAAAAATCCTGCGTTTCAGAAAGTGAATACAATCTTGAGCCTGCTTTTTCAACGGCTTCTTTAATACCGCTAATTCGAAAAGAAGATTTATAGTTATCACAGGGATGTTCAATGACTTCTACTTTCCCTGCCCCGGCTTCTTTACATACGCGTACAACTTCAGCAACAATATCAGGATGTGTATTTGCAGCCTGTTCTGGAGTGCGGCTCCAGGCTGCATTAGGTTTAATTACGACCGAATCACCTTTCTTGACAAAACGCTGTATACCACCCATCTGTTTAAAGCCTTCTCTTACGAGAGCACGATAATCGGTTCCTTCCACAACAAACAAGTCAGTTGTTTCCGGAGTTGCTGACAGGACTGGAGCAATATTTGGGAATAAAGGTCGGATAAGCAGTGATCCGGTTGCTGTTAATGCTGCTTTGCTTACAGTTTTTAGAAATTCGCGTCTTGATTTGTTTCCCATAGCTATCTCCTAAAAATTTTTTCACAATATAAAATTATAACATATAAAAAAACTTTTTTTATTTATTCAGAGCAATGTAAAATATAGTTAAGGTACTAATACAATTTTACCGATTGATTTTCTTCGTTCCAAAAGGTAATGTGCTCGCGGCGCCTCAGCAAGAGAGAGCTTATGACCTAAAATGACCTTGCATTTATTGTTAATTAAGAAGTCAAAAATACAATTTAGTGCATCTTGTTTTAATTTATTATTGTTATTTATGGAAGAAAGGTGAAATCCGGATACCGATTTGCTGGAAAACAATAAATCCTGTGTGCTTACTTCTTCAATTCTGCCCGATGATATGCCATATACAAGAAGTTTTCCAAGGTGTTTGAGACAGCTCAAACTTTTCTGAAAAACGTCTCCACCAACAGACTCAAGCACAAGATCTGCACCTTCTCCTTTAGTTTGTTGCATAACAATTTTTTTAAAATCCTCTTTTCTGTAGTTAATTGTAATATCCGCACCTAACGAGGCTGCAAGATCCAGCTTTTCCTGCGAACCGGCTGTCGCAATAACATTTGCTCCCCATATCTTTGCAAGTTGTACAGCTGCAGTTCCGACACCTCCTGCAGCTGCATGAACAATCAATGTCTGATGTTGCTTTATTTGACCAAGTGTTTGCAGTAGATGAAAGGCTGTTTGATAATTGATTAAAATTCCGGCGCCCTCTTCAAAACTTAATGAACCAGGGAGACAATGGAGTTCCTTCTCAGGAACAGCGATTTTTTCTGAATAAGCTCCGCAAGGAACCTGGAAAAGAACGGGATCTCCTGGCTTAAAAGAGGATTTATTTTGGACAATATCAACAATTCCGCTAGCTTCAAGTCCGGGGATAAACGGAGGATGCGGCCCGCCAATGTACCCGCCTCTTCTCATCATTATATCAGCATAATTTACACCGGCAGCCTTGACCTTTACAAGGACTTCGCCGGCTTTCAAAACAGGTTCCGGGATTTCGACATTTTCTAATACTGCTGTACTCCCGAATTCTTTTACTTCAATTGCTTCCATTTATTTGAACTGTCCCGGTTTTGCTTTTAATTACCTGACCGATAACCGAGGAACGAACAGAATGCTCCTGTAATATTTTCTTTACTTCAGCAATATTTTCTTCGGTTATGATTATAGTCATGCCTATTCCCATATTGAATGTATGAAACATTTCCATGTCTTCAATCTGTCCGCGTTTTTGAATTTCGCGGAAGATACCTGGGATTTTCCAGGTTTTTCTGTCAATTTCAACCGAATAGCCTTTTGGAAGAACTCTAGGGATATTATCCAAAAGTCCTCCACCGGTTATATGCGCAACAGCATTTAACAAATTCTTTTTATGAAGATCTAAAATGGGTTTTACATAAACACGTGTTGGCTTTAACAAAGTTTTACCTGCTTTTCCTTCCAGTTCTTCTTCTGTGAAAACTTTCCTTGCAAGTGAATATCCATTGGAATGCAGGCCGCTGGATTCAAGACCAAGCACTAAATTGCCAGATTTTATTTTTTTCCCGTCGATCACTTTTGATTTATCAACAATGCCAACACAAAAACCTGCAAGATCATAATGCTCCTTTTCATAAAGCCCTGGCATTTCTGCAGTTTCACCTCCAATTAATGAACAATTTGATTGACGGCATCCTTTTGTAATTCCGCTGATAATTGCTTTTGCTTGTTCAATATGTATAGATCCTGTAGCAATGTAATCCAGAAAAAAAAGCGGCTCGGCTCCACAAGTAATTATATCGTTAACACACATCGCAACCAGGTCAATGCCAATTGTATCGTGTTTACCGACCTGATTAGCAACGAGCAGTTTTGTTCCCACACCATCAGTTGCAGCAACAAGAAGAGGGTCTTTCATGTTTTGCAAAGAAGGGCGAAAAAAACCACTAAAACTACCTAAAGAACCAACAACTTCGGGCCTGCGTGTTGTATTGATCATAGGAATTATTGAATGCAGGAAAAGATCTGCTTTTTTTATGTCTACACCTGAACTTTGATATGTAAGATTTTTTTTCATTATTGACCTATATTTTGTTGGGTTCTTTGTTAAGAACAATATCAACAGGTTTTACATGCCATATATCTTTATTGTACTCTGCTATTGTTCTGTCCGAGCTAAATTTTCCTGAACGGCATACGTTTAAAGCAGTCATCCGTAACCATTTATTTTTGTTTTTATATATTTCTTCGACGTTCTTTTGACATTTAATGTACATTGGAAGATCGGCAAGATGGAAGTATTGATCGCCCCATCTGAAAAGACTGTCTAGAATAGGTTGAAAAATGCCTGGTTCGTCGGGAGCAAAAAAATTGCTTTCAATAAGTGCAAACAGTTTGTCAATATCCTTGTTTTTGTTGCGAATAGAGACAGGATCATAATTGCCTCTTGCTTTCATTTGAGAGACTTTTTCAGTCGTAAGTCCGAATATAAAAATATTTTCTTTTCCTACTTCTTCAAGGATTTCAATATTTGCTCCATCAAGTGTTCCCACTGTTACAGCGCCATTTAAGGCAAATTTCATATTTCCTGTTCCGGAAGCTTCTGTTCCTGCCGTTGAAATTTGTTCGCTAACATCTGCAGCAGGGAAGATCTTTTCTGCAAGAGAAACACGATAATTAGGAAGAAATACGATTTTAATTGAATCATTAATATCGGTATCATTATTCACCACTTCGGCAACTTCATTAATAAGTTTAATAATTAGTTTTGCCTGAAAATAACCTGGAGCTGCTTTGCCTCCGAAAATAAATGTTCTGGGATAGATGTTCATAGACGGATTGTTCTTCAGCTTGTCGTAAAGCAAAATAATGTGAAGAATATTCAAAAGTTGCCGCTTATACTCATGGATCCTCTTTATATGTACATCAAAAATTGAGTCTGGATTAACCTGTATGCCTTTTATTGTTTTTATATAATTTGCCAGGTCTTTCTTGTTAGCCCTTTTTATTGAATCAAATCTTTCAAGGAAACCCTTATCGTCAATATGTTCTTCCAATTTTTTTAATTCACTTAACTTGGTGATCCATCCTTTACCAATGCGTTCAGTGATTAAAGAAGCAAGACGTGGGTTTGATTTTAACAGCCATCTTCTTTGTGTAATACCGTTAGTTTTATTGTTAAAGCGCTTAGGAAAAAACTCTGAAAAATCCGGCACGACCTTTTCTTTTAGCAGCTTGGTGTGAAGAGCCGCAACCCCGTTTACAGAGTGAGATCCAACAATAGAAAGATATGCCATACGCACATTTTTTTGAGCTCCTTCCTTTATAATACTCATACGTCCAAGCCTTGAAAGATTGTTTGGGTAGCGATTTGCGACCTTTCTTAAAAAGCGGCGGTTTATTTCGTAAATGATCTGAAGGTGACGTGGAAGTATTTTTTTAAAAAACTCTACAGGCCATTCCTCAAGTGCCTCAGGCAGTAAAGTATGATTAGTGTATGCGAAAGTTGCAACTGTAATCTCCCAGGCGGTATTCCAGGTGACTCTGTAAATATCAATCAAAATACGCATAAGTTCTGGAATTGCAAGAGCCGGATGTGTGTCATTAAGCTGAATTGCGACCCTGTCAGGAAATGCCATGAAATCTTTATGATCATTCAAATAGCGGCGTATAATATCCTGTATTGTACATGATACAAAAAAATACTCCTGTTTGAACCGGAGTTCTTTGCCCTGCATCACATTGTCATTGGGGTAAAGCACTTTTGTAAGGTTTTCTGCAAGTATCTTGTGTTCTACGGCTTTTTGATAATCTCCCTGATTAAAGTCCTCGAAATCAAAGTCCTCAGTTGCCTTAGAAGACCAAAGACGCAGGTTGTTAACGTTATTACTTCCATATCCAACAATAGGAATATCGTAAGGGATACCGATAACAGGCCTGGTGTTGCTCCAGCGGTAGTGTGGTTCACCATTATCATTGTAAGTTTCAACACGGCCATAGAAATGGACTTTGAACATAAATTCAGGCCGCGAAATTTCCCAGGGATTGCCGAGTCTAAGCCAGTTATCAGGAAGTTCTACCTGTTCGCAATTACGGATAGCTTGGTTAAATATTCCGTATTCATACCTTAAACTGTAGCCCATTCCGGGCAGTTTCATCGTAGCCATAGAATCAATAAAACAGGCCGCAAGCCGTCCAAGGCCTCCATTACCAAGTCCTGCATCTTCTTCCATTTCGCCTAGCATGTTCCAGTCAAGCCCTAATTCATTCATGGATTGTTTGCATACATCTTCAATTTCCATGTTGATTACATTATTAACCATTGCACGGCCAAGAAGGAATTCCAGGGAAAGGTAGTAAATCCGCTTTGCTCCAACGTTATGATAGGTTTGTTGAGTGGTAATCCAGCGCTCGATCAGGCGGTCTCTTACAGCCAAAGCAAGAGCGTAAAAACGATCGTGATCTGTTGCTGAATACTTGTCTTTTGCGAGTGAGTATTTTAGCTGGTTTGAAAAACTCAGCTTTAAAGATTCTACATCAAGGCCTTTTCTATAATCTTTCCAAAGATCCGGACGTCCGTTTTCTTTATTTGCTTTTTTTGAAGTTCCCATGATACAAGTTCCCCTTTCCGAAGGCTAATAATTTACAGGGAAAACAGTTTTTAAACATAATTGTATATAATCTGATATGAAGATGTGAAAAAGTTTTTCACATTTTTTACTATATGTATCTGTCTGTATATTTACAAAATACAAAAAAGATGCTAAACTATACCAACTAATATGTTAAATGTACAGAATGTAGATATATATTTAAATATATACAATAGGTGAATATTTGTGCCATTTCGCAAACTGATTTTTATAACTGTTGCTGTTGTTTTTCTCAGCTATTCAGCTCATGCGGGAACTAAGCATAATCGCAATGTTCCTGTTAGTGAAATAAGCATTCCCCCTAATATTGCTTCAATAAACGATCGTTTCAGCGGAGATGAAAACAGGCACGTCATATTGATTCGTGATCTTCATTGTAATCTTGAAGCACAGCTCAATATTGCCCGTACACTTGAGATTATACTCAAAAACAGAGATGAAATGCCTGCCGTTTTTGTAGAAGGAGCTTATGGAAAAGTTAAAACTGGTCTGTATTCTGCCTTTCCTGACAAGCTTGTAAGAAAGAAAATCACAAAAAAGTTTGTGAAAGAAGGTGTTGTTACAGGTCCTGAATATTTTTCTATTGTCAATGGTGAGATTAATTCTTTTGAACTTTGGGGAATAGAAGATGCGGATCTTTACGTTGATAACTTTAAAGCATACCGGGAAACGTTTCAAAACTGTGAAGCTTTAAATGAGTTGACCGATAAGCTGGATTCTTTATTTGTTCGTCTTACTGAATCTGTTGCCGATACGCAATTGAAAAAGTTCATAAAAGTAAAGTACAGCTTTGAGAATGACGAGATATCGATATCAAAATACATGCAGTTTCTTAAAGAAAATAATTTTTATGGCATCAGAACAAGCAGGTATCCTTCATTTGAAGCTTTTATCAATTTGATTGACCCTATGGAATCTGTGAATTTTGATCTCGTTCAACAGGAAATGGAAAAGCTTCTTCCTGTACTCGCTGAAAAACTCCCAAATGAAAAAGTGGCAAAATTACTTCAAATGAGTCTTGAATATCGAATGGGTA
The DNA here is from genome assembly GCA_030765365.1 of Candidatus Theseobacter exili. Taxonomy (GTDB): domain Bacteria; phylum Auribacterota; class JACPWU01; order Theseobacterales; family Theseobacteraceae; genus Theseobacter; species Theseobacter exili. Next base: position 9,014 of record JAVCCS010000325.1, on the reverse strand, counting down.
AAGCAGGGCAAAGTTCATATTTTAGTTTGTTAGATGAGATGATTAGATCCGTTGGGTTAACTGAAAAATACATGAATTTTTGTGAGTATATGAAAGTTGTCAAAGAGGAAAGCAAAATAGACAAGAACAGCCTTTTTCAGGAGATCAATGGAATTCAGGCAGATATTCGTAATAAATTAGCTAAGAGCGAAGAAGAAAAACAGTTGTGTAGTTTTTCAGATGATTTTCAGGTTATTGTAAGGTCTGCCAGTCTTGAGCTTTCGCGCGATGACTATTCCGGATTTTCTTCAAAAAGGCTTTTTGAAATTGTGCGTTTTTGTAAAAGTCTGTTTGATTTTTCAAAAAGTAAAATTTCTTTACCTGATAAAGATGGGATTCTTCGTTTGGCAACCGAAGCTAAAAGCGAAATGAAATCAATACAAAGGTTTTATAAGCTTGCTATTAAACGTGATAGTGCACTCTACAGGAATGCAATATTAAGGATGAATGAACAGGAAGCAAAAACAGCTGTCGTTATCTGTGGAGGTTTTCATACGGATGGGCTCAAGGAGAATTTCCGCAAAAAGGGTATTGGTTATACTGTCCTGACACCTATGACATCACAAGTTGATATGACTGCATATAAAAGCCTGATGATGGATGAAAGAATTGATTTTAACGCTCTTTCATTTGTCTCCCAGTTTAATGTTCTTATGGAAAGACTAAGCCCTGCGATGAAAGAGGAGAATAACGAAGCTTTAATAAATGCTTATATTTCTGTATTTCTTTCATCCCATGGGATTCCTGCTGAAAATTCTAAGAAGGTTCTCGACCGACTTTTAGATGCCTGGGAAGGAAATCTCAGATCAGCAGGGACCTTTACAGATAAAAATGAAGAATTGATCGCCGGAATGCGTAGCCATTCAGTGACATATTATCAAGCAGAAATTACAGATATCTTTACAGAAGAATCTGTTCGTAATTTACTTGGTTCAGGCCCGGCAACAGCTCAACTTACCCTGCGGTTTCTTGAAGAAATAAATCATCCTTTATCTGAAACAGCAGCAGAATGGTATGCAGAAATGCAGGAAGAAGAGGCTTTGAGGCAAATTGTTACTGAAGAGGATCTTCGCAGCCGGCTGGGAGACATTTATAATTACATGAAGGTATACGGGGTTCCTGACGAGGTTTGCGCATTAGCAATGGGGCCTGATGAATTAACTGATAATTTTTCAAAAATTGATAAGCAAAACGGCCTTAGAATGCTAAAAGCAGTTAGACGGGTTGCTTATAATGGAGGAGAAGCAGCTGAGTTAGCTGTACAGATGCAGAATAAGCTTATGGGATTGATTTCTAGTGGTGATGTTGTAAAGAATTTACATGATGATCTTATTGGTGATTCCACTGTGGAATCAAAAGCGGCAATAGAAGCAGCCGTTTTTCTTTCTCCGTATCAAAAAGGTTTATTGGTTGAATTTCTTGAAATGTTTATAAGCATGGAAAAGGCATATACGGATACTGATGTAAGGAATGTATTCGCAGCTTTTAATCCTGAACTATATAGGGCTGAACAGGTATTATCGGATTTAATGGATCGTTTGGAAATGGACAGAAGTAGGCCACCCATAGGATCTGTTGCTCTTTCAGATGGAAGTATTGCGCTTCCCAAGTTAATTGATCGTATGATAAGAGAACCTCAAAAGCTTTATGTAATAGTTGGTGTTCCCGGAGCTTCGAAAACAACATTTACTAATGTTATAATGGTTGAACTTTTCAAGGAAATAAACAAAAGACAACTTCCGTTAAAGTTTCGTGTGATCAGACCGGATGAGATTCAGGAAGCAAAAGATGCTGCTGAGGCATTTAAAACACAATATTATCCCAATACAATTTATATTGTCGAAGGTTTTGGTCCTCCTGAGGCAGTCGCTGAAACATACGATGATTTAGTTGAAGGTGAAGAGGAAGTGAAGAAAAAGGAGATTGTACCTATAGGAATTTTCCTGCCTTATGAAGTTGCTTTAGAACGTGTTCGTCAACGTGGCAGAACTGAAAAAGGCAACAGAGTCAGTGATAGAGTTATTATTGAAGAGTATTCTGAATTATATAACAAAATGTATTTTCATTATGCTGCTTGTGAATACCTGATTGATGGAGCTACTGTTGTCCGGATTCCGTATCAGCCAAGAAGAACAATGAAAGGATTGAGCCCTGAGGAATTAAGAGGTTTTCGGACTCAAATCAAGCGTAAGCAGACAATTCGAGAAAAAGGAAATTCATCTGCAGCAAAGGTTAACAGGGAACTTGCCAGTGAACTAGAAACAGATTGTGCGGATGTCCTTACTGATGTTGAGGGTAATAAATACGAAATTATCTTATATGATACCGACTTAATGGTTTTGGTAACCCCGGCGGTTTTTTCTTCACTGGCGTGAGAAACCTGTCAAAACAGGGGAGAAAGGCAAGGTTTATATAGGAAGAAAAGCAGTGCTGGCTGCTCGCGTAGGACCTGTCGGGTCAATACAAAGGCTGGTGAATCAGGCAGTAAACAGCGATTTGTCTCCATTCGGGCAGTTTTTTACAGTTGTTGCTCAACAGTATGATCCGAGGTTCAGGGATTTTTTTGAGCAAACATCAGACATGTATGAAACGGTAACAGTACGCTTGCCTGCCTGGAGAATACCGGAACATGTTCTTGATGTGATTCCTCATAGTATGGGAGCAGATGGAACTGTTGTTCTTGAATATAAAGCCGAAAAAAGACAGGCTCCGGCAGAACAAAGATTTATTGTAGGTAAGCAATTTGTAACAGGTATTACACAGCTTGTAGTTAGCGGTACGCTTGTTGACTGGGTCGGGATTCCTTTGCCAAAACCATATATGGGTGAACTCAGGCCGATACTGCAGCAGGTTGTTTCCCAGCAGATGCCTATTGTTTATAAATGGAATGCGATTGAAGAATTCAGCAGGAAAGGCCGTTTAAGTCTGGATGATTTTGGCGAGGTATATGTTAGTGAAACTACTTTAAACCAGATCTTTGATCTGCTTCAAAGAATTAGTTATGTTTATGAAAAAGTTGTTTCAAATGAGACAGAAAAATCTTTTCAATATCCTGGAGACAAAGAGAAAGCAAAAATATTGTTAGGGAAGATATATGAAAAACTTGTGCTGGGTATCCTTGAAACCAATGAGATAAAAACTTATGCAGTAAAAAATGACTTTATGGCATTAGCCGCAATATTAAGCAGGGCTACAGATATTGGAATAAGTATTGAGGAAGCTGACGAGTTGCTTCTGGGCTCGGGTCGTGCTAGTGAATTGGTGCAAACTAATAAACTTGATCCTTCAATAAAATATGAAAAATTGCTTGGAGTCTGGAAAGATGCCGTTGTGAAACTGGTGCAGCATAGTACAGGTTTTGGAGGTTCAATGGTGTTAAAAGAGGCTTATTTGCCGATAGATAAAAGAGCAGAAAGCAGAGAGACTGAAATCGATCGTGAAGCAAGAATTCTTGATGACCTTATAAGGAGATCCGGCGTATCGGTACCTGAAATCGTAAAGCATTATTCGGGGAAAGCACTATTGTTAAAAAAGGTTGATGGTGCAAATCTTCAGGAAGCAGGCCCTCAAAACGCTCTGTTTTTTAGAAAACTGGAAGTGTTGCTTCATGAAATCGCCATGTCTGGATATAGTATAGCAGATCTTTCAGCTGGAAACTTTATGGTAAGAAAAGACGGAGATCCGGTTCTGGTAAACGTTGCTGATTTAAAAGAAATGCCTAAGGAAATGGATGTTGAAAAACATGAGAGATATGATCGGGAATTAGAGATAGTCTTCAAAAGGCTTGAAGAAAACAGGTTGCAGCCACCTGAAAATGTTTCTGGAGCGGGAGACAGCAGTATTGCCCAGGGATATTTGCCTGAAGATTTAGCTTCAAAGAAAGGTGAAATTAAGGCAAAGGATTCAACATTACGAGATAATCGGGCAATAGCAATTGAAACTGAATACAGTGATGTTTTGACTGACGAAGAAGGGGTTTCTTACAAGATAGTTTTATTTGATGCTGAGATTGAAGATCACAAAAAGTTTATTCTAAACTGGGCAGATCATGATGAAAATATTGTGTATCTTTCACGTGAATCGGTATCTGATGCGATCAGGGCCGGACCTGAAAAAGTACGAGAACTCATTTGGCATGAGGTTCATTGTGATGAATCTGAGTGGGGTCATTACTTTACAATAATAGCTCAGCAGAATAATCCTCTTTTTAATGACAACTATGCCCAAGGGAACTTTCAAGAAATTTCCATAGAAGTTCCCGCAAGAATAGTTTCTAAAAGACTTCTTCCTTTGATTAGCTACGAAAGAGTTGAAGGCAAAAAAGGTTATATCCGGATTAGCTACAAGGCAATGGTTGATAAAAATAGCGGTGCGGTTATAAATGATGCTGCAATGGGGCTGCCGCGTCCTTTCAAGGGAGCTCTTCAGCCTGTTCTGCGCGAAACTGTCAGAAATAATCTGTTATTGAATAATCCCCTGCTTGAACGTTTTTTTCAGCGTAGATCAAATACGGCCGCAAGAGATAGATTTCAAGCATCTCATGTCTTAACATGCAATAAGCCAGGAGAAGTCGCTGCAGTTTTTGCTGAAGTTGATAGAATGAGCGATGCGGAGAAGATAGCTGCAGCCGACAGATTATTGGATGAATATCACAATCAGTATCCTGCAATTTCCGGTCCGGTATCAAAATTATTATGGAGGGAAACATATGGTCAAGATGATTTTCATCAGGCTTTATTCTCTGCCGGGTACAATTTCTTAATTAGCCCTAACAACCTTAACGATTTTGTGAATAATTTTTTAACTCCCGGCAGCCTCTTTTATGAGGACAGGACAGGAATGTTGTTTACTTTAAAGCTTTCGTACCTTTTGATTCATGCCGTCGAGATAATGTCAAGACGTGACCTGGTTGCTTTAGGTGAACTTTACAGCGACGATATTTCAACAGAACAGATTGATGAAGATACTGCTGTTTTGCGAAAAGGCAGCAAAGAACTGCCAGTAACACGATATAGAGCAGGGGGAAAAGAATATGTTGAGATAGGTAACAGGGTTTATGAGAAACAGCCCGGTATACCTGTAAATCTGTCAGAAATAATGTCTGATCCGCTTTTATGGCTTGGGAATGTTATGCTTTTGGATTTTTTCGGTGAGGATTCTATTATTGTATCCCTGGAAGGTAAAAGAGCACCTCCAAGCTGTTCAATAGTAGAATGGACAAGTGAACTTGCCGAAAGTATACCTTTAAAAAATCCCCGATTATCAGGATCCCGTATTGCAGAGGCTTTTCAAAAAGCTCGGAACCCGTTAACTAATCCTTTTATGAAAACTCATTACAGACTTGCCTGCTATTTTGATAAAGTCATGGATTTGCAAACCGGACAAGGAGGAGAAAATATCAGTCCGGAATTTTTGGAAATGATGGCACAGCTTAGTGATGAAAAGCTTAACGAGATTATTTTTTCTCTCTTAGGTGCAAAAAACTGTATTATTCCCGATGTCCTTTCAAGCCAGTTCAGACGTTTTTATCAGATGCTTTCCCGTCTTGCAGCTATCGAGAATATTATAATGCTTAATTCATTTTCTGAGCAGGCTCTTTCGGAAAACGGTTCGGATATTGTGGTTGGACGGCTTGGTTCCATGATGTCACAGATTACAGATGAAGAGGTCCAGAATTTTAACAGTCTTGAAGAGTTAAATGAGCTTCTTGAAAGAAAAACCGGAAAAACCCTGGATATATCGATTGAAGAAACAGAAGAAGGAAATATACTGCAATTCAAGCTGGATGAGCTGGCAGAAGAAAAGAGGTCCCGGCCGCAACGCATAATGAATGTATTTCCTGCGAGAGGTCCTCCTTCAGCGATTAACAAGGATGAAACTGTTGTAGGGGCACTAGCTCATTTGGCAAGAACAGGTTCGGCCTGGCTTGTTAATTCAGTTGTGCACTTTTCTTATGGATGGAATAAACGCTGGGCTGTTTCCAAAGTTTTTCAAGGTGCTTCTGCAAATAATCAGGTTCAACCTGCAGTAGGAGTTGTTGGAGGTAAAGAGAGGTTTAAAAATCTTCTTAGTGATAAAAAGATAGGCGTTATCCGCGGAGGTTTTGGTTTAGGCGGGGCAAGCATTGAGACAGAGACATGGATTCGTGATGTTTTTACAAAAGACAACATGTTTGGTGATGGGGTTGAGGTTTTAGCAGGCAACTATGATGAGAACGTTTATTTTGGTGACAGAGCTAACGAAAACCGCAGCAGAAACTACTTTGTTGACGGATATTTTTACAAGAAACTTGCAAATGCAGTTTTCAGTGAAGAGCCTCTTTCTGACAAGGATATGGCTGATGTTGTTTTCAAAATGGACAGTGTGATAAGAGGTATGCAGGAAAGCGCAGATGTGACGGATCCGATTGTTGGTAAAGTTGCTGGTGTAGACAGCTTTGATGCTATAAAGCAGAGACAAACTGAATTTTTTGAAAAAAGAGGTCTTTCCGGGGTTCTTAGAGAAGCAAGAAGCGGAAATCCGCTTTCTGAAATTCAAAGGATAGATCTCCTTCAGGCTGTTCATGATTTCTGTGTTGAGGAAACAAAGAATGCTATAGTTCACTGGATTTTGGAAAAAAATCTGGATGTTGTAATGATAGGCCAGGTTGCTCTTCCTGTTGAAAATCCTGTTGTCTATGCAGGTATCGTGCGAGCTCTTGAGGAGGTGAACAAAATTCGTTCATCTGAAACAAAAGCCATATGTTATGTTCGCCAAAACTATTTTCGTCAGCCACGAACAAAACCAAGAATAAATATCTATATGCCGACCCCGAATGATCCTGTTGAGATCTTTGTAGAATCAGAAACAAATGCAGATATTTTTGAGGAACTTTTTAGTTTTCGGCCATCTGTTCTTTATGAAGCAGTTAAGATTTTTGATATGGATTTTTTTGACAACAGAAGTATTCAGGATCAAATGAGGGCGCCGGGAGAAAGAACCCTTTCCAGGATTGATTCAGAGGAAAAAGCTGCGTATGAAGATTTTAATGGTGCAATGGAAAGTTTTAGAGAAATTCTTGAAACAAAATCCAGAGAGCAAGGGAAAGATCCTGTTATTTTGGACGGGGATCCGGAAAAACGTGACATAATAATACTTCAGCCTTCTCGAATGGATGCTAACAAACGTCCTGACAGTACGTTAAGACTTGCAAAAGATCTTCAGGATATTGAGGATAATAAAGCAGCAGAAGCAGGAAGAATTTCCAGAAGAGTTCGTGTCCTTTTTCTTGGCCAGTATCTTGGTACTGCTGAGGATGCTGGAGAAGCAAAGGATGTTTCCGGTAACGAAAGGGAGACATATCAGAGGATGGTCCGGATGGCCAGGGAACTTGGAATTGAAGATCAGGTATATTTTTTAGGTTCCATTAAGCAAAGAGAAGTACTGGCAGGAATGACATTTTCCCATGTTATGAGCCAGCCGTCGGACCGCGAAACTTTTGGAAGAACTCCAATGGAAGCCATGTCAATGGGGGTTCCGGTTGTTGTTTCAAGAAACTACCTTTATCCATTTTTTGAAGAACACCAGGTGTTTCGCAAACTGTTTGGAGGGTTCAGAATTTTTACTCTTCCTCATGGAGAGATGAAAGGCGGAGAATGGGTGCCGGGCCGTCAGGAAGCAAGTTCCGGCATGGTACAGCGAATTTGGGAAATAGTAAGCGATTCAGAGAATATGAAATCAATTTCCGAGCTCAATTACCAGCTGTTGCGCCGTTCAATGATGAATATTCGCAACCTTGAAAACTTCATGAAGATATGGAGCCTTTTCCAGCTGGATCCTGAAAGCAATTCCGTGCGTTTTATTGATGCTGTTGTTTCCGGAACTCGTGCAGGTGATTTGATACGTCCTCTTGAAATAGCTTGCCGTAGAAATAATGTTCCTGACGACATTTTTAATAAAATTATGACTGCCCGCAGTTTTGCTGAAGGATTAAAGGGTGTTGATGGAAAGTATCTAAGGGCTTTTTTGAGGGCTGTTCAGGAAGTATCCGGAACTTCAGTGGATTCAGATAGAATTCTTGAAAGAATGCTTTTAGAATTATATCGAATCATACCTGTTGAAAAGAGAGCTTCTGAATTATTGCAGCGGTTAGAATCTGCAGATAAAGCGATTCCAAGCCTGGCGTCCGGAATAGTACAAAGGAGTGATCCTCAGACTATTGCTTCTCTTTTCAAGCAAATTCAAACAAGAATCAATCTTCAGGCAATACTTTATAACTATGATATTGTCAGGGAACTGGAAGTAATTAATGAAGAAATGATTAAGGCAATTGGTAATATTAACGGGATTAGCAGTAATGAAAAAAGAGAAGTAAGTCCGTGGAGTTATCCAAAAAGCAATGTGGCTGCCAAGCAAAGAGCCGAAGATATGCTTGTTGATCAGATTATAAGTAATCCCGATAAAGCCGTAGAAAAACTGTATGTGATTACCGGTGTGCCCGGAGCTGGGAAATCAACATTTGCAAAAAACCTTGGTGAACGAATTTCTGCTGCAATAGGTATTTCAACTAATCCTGAAGTATCCCGATTAAAGGTGCGGGTTATAGATAGAGACGATTTTCAGGAAGACAGGTTTATGACACATATGGGCAAAGGCACCCCGGAGCCTTATGATCCTGATACCATTTATATAGTTGAAGGGTATGGTTCAACAGAGGAGATAGCAAATGTGTATGAAACGGCGGTTATTAACGGCAAAGATTATTTAAAAAACACAGTTGAATCTATTGGTTATTTTGTTCCGTATTCAGAGGCACGGCGGCGACTTGAAGGACGCAAGCGGCAGGGTGATGATATTTTACTCGGTGACTATGAAAACTTTTTTGACGAATGGTACTTTGGCGAGGATTTTTCCCGATACAATATGGTTGTAAACGGTGGAGCGCCGTTTACTCCCGGAACCAACATAGTCCAGGGCTTTTCAGATGAAGATCTCAT